>JAVROG010000515.1:0-29953 GCA_032162865.1 Mycobacterium sp.
GGACGGGCCGTTTCAACGTGCAGACGATGCTCCATTCGAGCAGGCGCTCGCCGCCTTTGTCGTAATCCTTGAAGCGGTGTGCCACCTGAGTGCGCTGCACGGAGGACCCCACGATTTCCCACCCCTGCGTTCCCAAGGCGTTCGCTGCCAGACGCGCCTCTTCCAGTACCGCTTGCAGCGACTCATTCGTGTGGGAGATGAAGGTGCTTTCCCATTGCCGCGGGTGCACGGGTGCAGGTGTGGTCATATCGCGGCACCCTACTTCGCCGAGATCCTCCCAAAAATGAACGAGACATGATCGAAGCTTGACGCGCGAACGAAGAGCTGGTTTCTCGGACAATGCTGACTCACAAGAGTTGGTTGTGAGCCTTGTCTGCGGTGACCGGCGGCATGGCGGAGTCGACTATCGCCAATTCACCTGGAAAGCCCTGCGGCAGAACGTATTTCGTAGAAAGATCGTGCCATTCATCGGTCGCCTCGTGAGGGTCGGCCAGGGTGCTGTCGTCGGCGATCACCAGCGGGCCGACAGAGTAGATCTCACTGACGTCAGCGCCGGCGAAGTGTCCGCGCTCACGCGGTCCGGGCACATTGGAAATCGGCACGTTGAAGAGCCTGTTTTGCGCCTGACAGCGATTGCGCGAAGTACGTTTCAAGCGTTTGACGTTCCTAAGACAGACCTGGGAGAAGTGCCTAGTATCGTGGTGTGAGCGAGGATACCTTCCCGGATGTGCGCTGGGGCAATGAACCACCCTCGGCAATCAGGAGACCCATAATCGGCCTTCTCAGCACGAAGTTCGGTTCCTTGTGTGTGGCCAAACTCGCCCCGGTGGACCGCCAGCTTCTGCGCCGAAGCAAGGGTCGTCTCACGATCTTCGGCCCGGTCGGAATACCGCTGCTTCTGCTGACCACTATTGGCAGAAAGTCGGGTGAGCGGCGGGAGATACCACTGACTTACATGCGAGAAGGCGACCGTCTCTTCCTGGTCGGAAGCAACTATGGACAGGCCAATCACCCCGCGTGGTCGTGGAACCTGCTGGCCGATTCGAACGCCTGGGTCACGATGGGCGGAAAGGAGATCGCGGTGGTGGCAACCCAGTTGACGGGCACCGAGCACGATCGCATCTTCCGAAAGTTCGCCGACTTCGCAGCTAACTATGATGCCTATCGAGGCCGGACGGACCGGGAACTGCGCGTGTTCGAATTGACCAGGCGATGACGCCTTCGACTTTCGGTTGATCCGGCCCGTTCGCGCGCAGTTTTGACCCGGTGGTGTCTGTGGATACGCAGGATGGCGGCGGGCACGGGCTTGCCGCGTCCCGCTCGGAGTCCACTCGCTCGGTTTGGTCCATCAGCCTGGCCAGGAGATTCGCCGACGCGACCCCGTCGGCCAAGGCGTGGTGCACCTTGCCGATGAGCGCGAACCAACGGCCGGCCATGCCCTCGGCGAAGTAAAACTCCCACAGCGGGTGGCTGCGATCCAACGGAGTGCTGGCGATTTCGCCGATGACCTCGTCGAGTTCCCGGCGACCGCCGGGCGCGGGCACCTGCACCCGCCGCACGTGGTAGTCGAGATCCACATCGCAGTTCTCCAGCCACATCGGATGATGCAGCCGCCACGGGATGTCGACGAGCTTGTAGCGCAACGGGTCCAACAGAGGCAGCCGACGCGACAGCGTGCGCCGGAACACATCGAAGTCGAACTCGTCTTGGTAGGTCGCCGCATTGACGATGGCGACCTTCAGCGTGTGCGTATGCATGTTCGGCGATTCGGTATAGAGCAACATCGCATCCATGCCGTTGAGCCGCTTCACGGTGCCGCCTTGCCAGTTCCAAGAACGTGGTCGTGAATCATTATCGTCGAGGCCTGGCGCGATGCCAGAACAAAGTTCTGGTTCACCAAGAGGGTTTGTCCCAAACGTGCACCCCGCCTCTGCACCTCCCAACTCGTTGGTTGACAATCGAGGTAATAACAGATGTCAAAGGAGACAGAGTCATGGCTGAAGCAGTCATCGTCGAGGCAGTGCGTTCCCCGATCGGCAAGCGCAACGGGGGGTTGTCCGGGGTACACCCGGCCGACTTATCTGCGCAGGTGCTCAACGGTTTGGTGACCAAGGCCGGCATCGACCCCGAACTCGTCGACGACGTCATCTGGGGTTGCGTCATGCAGGCCGGCGAACAGGCCCTCGACATCGGCCGCACCGCGCTGCTGACAGCGGGCTGGCCCGAGACGGTGCCCGGCGTGACCGTTGACCGGCAGTGTGGCTCGAGCCAGCAGTCCGTGCACTTCGCCGCGGCTGGCGTGGTGGCCGGTCACTACGACGTGGTCGTTGCCGGTGGCGTCGAGTCGATGTCGCGGACTCCGATGGGCGCATCGCTGGCCAACGGGGGGCGACCGTACCCCGAGACGTTCCTGACACGCTACGAAGGCAGGATTCCCAACCAGGGCCTGGGCGCGGAGATGATCGCCGAGCAGTGGGGGCTCGACCGTCGCACCCTTGACGAGTTCTCCCTGGGGTCTCACGAAAAGGCGGCTGCCGCACAGGATTCCGGTGCCTTCGATGACCAGATCGTGGGGATCAAGGACCAGGACGGAAACGTAGTCCTCAAGGACGAGGGCATCCGGCGCGGGACCCCGATCGAGAAGATGGCGGCGCTGAAGCCGGCGTTCAAAGAGGACGGCGTGATTCACGCAGGCAACTCCTCGCAGATCTCCGACGGCTCCGGTGCCCTGCTGTTCATGTCCGCCGAAAAGGCAAAGGAACTGGGCATGAAGCCAATCGCAAAGGTGCACACCGCGACGCTGGCCGGGGCCGACCCGGTGATCATGCTGACCGCGCCCATCCCGGCGACACAGAAGGTGCTCAAGCGCTCCGGGCTCAGCATCGACGACATCGGCGCTTACGAGGTCAACGAAGCGTTTGCGCCGGTACCGCTGGCCTGGCTGCGCGACATCGGCGCCGACGAGAAGAAGCTGAACCCCAACGGCGGTGCGATCGCGCTCGGGCACCCGCTCGGCGGCTCGGGTGCCCGGATCATGACCACGCTGCTATACCACATGCGGGACAAGGGAATTCGTTACGGCCTGCAGACGATGTGCGAGGGCGGTGGCCAAGCCAACGCGACGATCCTCGAGCTGCTGTGACGGACGCCGGCAACGGCTCCGAATCGCAGCCCGGCGCGCTCACCGAGCGCCGCGGCAACGTGCTGGTCATCACGATTAACCGACCCGAAGCCCGCAACGCGGTCAACGGCGCGGTCAGCATTGGCGTGGGCGACGCCCTTGAAGAAGCGCAGCAGGATCCCGACGTGCGGGCGGTGGTGATCACCGGCGCGGGAGACAAATCGTTTTGCGCCGGCGCCGACCTGAAGGCGATCGCGCGCCGGGAGAACTTATACCACCCGGATCACCCCGAGTGGGGCTTTGCCGGTTATGTGCACCACTTCATCGACAAGCCCACCATCGCCGCGGTCAACGGCACCGCACTGGGCGGGGGCACCGAACTGGCGCTGGCCAGTGATCTGGTGGTGGCGCACGAGCGCGCCCAATTCGGGCTGCCCGAGGTCAAGCGTGGGCTGATCGCCGCCGCGGGCGGCGTGTTCCGGATCATGGATCAGCTGCCGCACAAGGTCGCGATGGAATTGCTGTTGACCGGTGAGCCACTGACGGCGTCCGAAGCTCACGAATGGGGCCTGATCAACCAGGTCGTCAAGGAGGGCACGGTGCTGGACGCCGCGCTCACTTTGGCGGCGCGTGTGACCGTGAATGCGCCGCTATCGGTGCAGGCCAGCAAGCGCATCGCGTACGGCGTCGACGATGGCGTCATCACCGCGGACGAAGTGGGCTGGGATCGCACCGTTCGCGAGATGAAGACGCTGATCCGGTCCGAGGACGCTCGGGAGGGACCGCTGGCGTTCGCCGAGAAGCGGGAACCGATCTGGAAGGCGCGGTGATCCGCGGCGTCTGCAGGACGACGATTCCGATCAGGACGCCAAAATATTGACGCCCCAACGGAACAGCGGCGGCAACGCCGCACAGGCCGGCACAATCGCGCGGCGTGCCGCGGGCGGCGTGCTGGCCAGCACCAAACCGCGGGTGAGCAGCCGGTAGTCGCGGGTCACGCGGTGCCATGCGCGCTCGTATGACTCCGGCGCGTCGTCGACGATGGCGCGGACCGCCGCTGCGGCCTGCTTGACGGCCAGGCTGATGCCTTCGCCGGTCAGCGCGTCCTCGTAGCCCGCGGCGTCGCCGACCAGCAGCACACGGCCGGCGACGCGGCGCGAAACCACCTGCCGCAGCGGGCCGCATCCGCGTGCCGGTCCCCGCTCGGCGTCGTGCAGATGCCTTGCCAGCCAAGGGAACCAGTCGAGCTCTGGTCGTTGCCGGGACAGGATGGCCACGCCGACCAGATCCGGCTCTACCGGCGTCACATATGCCTCGCCCCAACGCGACCAGTGCACCTCGACGAACTCCGACCAGGCCGGCACCCGGTAATGCCAGCGCATTCCGTGCCGGCGCGGTGTTCCGGTGGTCGCCGCAATCCCGACAGCGCGCCGCACCGCCGAATGCAGTCCGTCGGCTCCTACCAGCCACCGCGTGCGCACACCGGCGGCGGTCACCCCACGAGCGTCTTGCTCGACCGTGGTTACCTTCGTTCGAATCCATTCGGTGTCTTGCTCTTTAGCCCGCGCCGACAGTGCCGAATGTAGTGTGGTGCGTCGCACACCCCGGCCCGGGCCATTGCGGAACCGCCCTTCGGCCCGGCGATGCTCGCTCACATACGCGATGCCGCGAAACGGCATGCCGACCGGGTCGACACCGAGCGACGTCAGCTCGGCCAGGCCGCCGGGCATCAACCCTTCGCCGCACGCCTTATCGATGGGATTCTCCCGAGGCTCGGCCACGATCACCGAAAGTCCTTGTCTGCGTGCCTGCAACGCGGTGGCGAGCCCGCCCGGACCGCCCCCGACAATCAGCAGATCGGCATCAAAAGTGTCTGGGTTGGTCATGCGTAACCCAACACCGAATTCTCGACCCGCAATCGGACCGTCAGCAGGGCGGCATTGGCCAGCGTGAAGCAGATTGCCGTCAGCCACGCGGTGTGCACCATCGGCAGCGCAACGCCTTCAACCACCACCGCAACATAATTCGGGTGATGCATGAACCGGTAGGGGCCGCGCTGCACCAGCGCCTCGTGCGGCAGCACGATCACCCGAGTGTTCCACCGCTTGCCCAGCGACGTGATACACCACCAGCGCAGGCCCTGGCATAGCGCGAGGACGACCACCATCGACCAGCCAAGCCACGGGATGAACGGCCGGTGCAGTGCCCACGGTTCGACGAGGCAACCGATCAGGAGCGCGGAATGCAGGATCACCATCACCACATAGTGGGGGCGGCCAAACTCCTTGCCGCCCCGCGAGAATGACCACCTGGCGTTGCGCCGGGAGACAACCAACTCCGCCACGCGTTCGAGGACGACCGCCAGGATTAGCAGGAAGTACATGGCTTCACCACTACCCCTACCATTTTAAAAGCACAAATTCCGAGCCAATCGCCGGACCCATCGCGATCATCAGCCCGATCGAGCCCGGCGCCGGTGGATCGGCCATGTTGGCCCCGAGCACGTCCAACACCGATACCGAGGACAAATTCCCGTTGCTGCGCAATGACTCTCGCGTATGGGCGAGGGCGTCGGTGGGCAGGTCGAGCACGTTCTCGACCGCTTCGATCACCCGTGGGCCGCCGGGGTGGCAGACCCAGGTGGACACATCATCGGGAGTCAGCCCATGGTCGGCAAGAAAATTGCGAACATCGTCGCCCAAATATTTCTCCGTCACGGTCGCGACATCGACCGACAAGACGATCCGGAAGCCGTCGCTGCCGATGTTCCAGCCCATGACGCCTTCGGTATCGGGATAGATGCGGCTGCGGGTCGCCAGCACCTTGGGGCCGACGCCCGCGCCGGCCGCCCGGTGGGCGCCCTTGGTGACGACGGCGGCCGCGCCGTCGCCGAAAAGGCTGGAAGCCACCAGGTTGGCCACAGAGTTATCTTCGCGCTGAATGGTCAGCGAACATAACTCGACTGCCAGCAGCACCGCCACCTGGTCGGGAAACGCGCGCAGGTAGTCATTCATCCGGGCCACCCCGGCGGCGCCCGCGACGCACCCCAGGCCGAATAACGGGACGCGTTTGACGTCTTGGCGCAGCCCCACCCGGGCGGCCAGCCGTGCCTCCAGCGTCGGCACTGCCAGCCCGGTAACGGTCGTCGAGAACACGATGTCGACCTCCGACGGCTCGACACCGGCCTTTTCCAGTGCTTCGAGTAGTGCCTCTTCGCCCAATTCGAGTGCGACGTCGACAAACACGTCGTTGGCCTCGCTGAAGCCGCTCAGCGCCGAATAGCGCGACAGCGGCAGAGCGGTATGGCGAGACTCGACGCCACTGCTCAGCGCGAACCGTTTGAAGTCCGGGCCGGCGAAGTCGGTAAGGGCCGCGATGGTGTCCGCCTGGCTGCTCCGGTGCCGCGGAAACTTCACCGCCACACCGGCCACGGATGGACCCGGAGCCGTATCGACCGACAATGTCCGTACACCCGAGCGCACGGCACTTTTAACAGACGTTCTGGAGGACATTCCGGAAGACATAGCCATACGCGAGTCACGTTGCCGTCCTCCGATGGGTTCAAACAACGCCATGATCAGGCAGATTTGCGCAGGTCGGTTGCGGGTATCTAACTCAGGGCAGGCGTTGCAGCAGCCTTGGTGGGTCGTCCCAAGGCCCAGATCATCAACAGTTAGGTTGAAAGCATGCGAATTCTGGTGACGGGTGCCACCGGATACATAGGTTCGCGGTTAGTTACAGAGTTGTTGGCCGAAGGCCATCAGGTTGTGGTTGTCAGTCGAAACCCCACTCAGCTCAAGCGGTTTGGCTGGTTCGATGAGGTAGCGTCCGTCGCTCTGGACGCGTCGGATAAGGCGTCACTGACGGCCGCTTTTGCCGCCGCCGGAGGCACCGAGGATCCCATTGACGTGGTCTATTACCTAGTGCACGCCATCGGTCAGGCCGATTTCCGGGCGGCGGACCGGACTGCGGCGGCAAACATGGCCGCGGCCGCCAGGGAGGCCGGCGTACGCCGCATCGTCTACCTGGGCGGCTTCGTGCCGGAGGCGGAGGCGCTGCTTTCCGAACACCTGGCTAGCCGAGCCGAGGTGGCCGAGGCCCTGACCATCGAAAACGGTCCAGAATTGGTGTGGCTTGGCGCGGCGATAATCATCGGCGCCGGGTCGACATCGTTTGAGATGCTGCGCTATGTCGCAGACCGGTTCCCCCTCATGCCGATGCCCAACTGGATGGATAACCCGATCGATCCGATCTCCATCCGCGACGTGCTGCACTATCTCGTCGCCGCGGCCGATCCCGATCAGGTACCTGCGGGGGCCTACGACATTGCCGGCCCAGACACCACGTCCTACCGCGGGTTGTACAAGGCCTATGCGCGTTCCTCGGGCCAGTGGCGGGCCGCACTGCCCGTCGTCGGCATCAACACGGCGCTGGCTTCCCGGGTTACCGGTTTGGCGCTGCCGGTGCCGCCCGGCTTAGCCGGGGACTTGGTCGAGTCGCTCGATCACCCGATGAAGGCGTCCGGCAGTGGCTTGCGGGGCCGGGTGCCCGATCCGCCTGGTGGACTGTTGGGCGTCGGCGATGCCATGGCGCTGGCGTTGGCCGGAACCAATCGTGCGCCGCGGCCGGTAAATGCGCTGGCCGATCCCCACGACCTCGCCGATACCGACCCGTCGTGGACCGGTGGTGATGCGCTGCGCATCCGTAGGCTTGCCCGCATGGTCACACCGCCCTGTGCCCACCACACCCTCGGGCTCGTTAACATCGTCCCGGGCCCGCTGGCCGGAGCGGTGCGGACCAGCCTCGACATCCTGCTCGCCCTGACCCCGAAAGTACGCACTGCATGAGCCAGACAATGACTCCTCACCACACCAGTGTGCGCGAGGAGTTGCGCCGTGCGTTCGTCAATGTTGCTGTGCCACATCATGAATCACCTGGTGTCGTGCGGCGCCGGCGTGTCGTGGTTGCCATCACTCTTGTTGCCGGCGCCGTGGTGCTGGGTTTCACGTTGCGGCGTACGCCCGGTGAGGAAAGTTTCTACTGGCTGACTTTCTTGCTGGCGGCTGTGTGGACCGCCGGCGCATTCATCTCCGGGCCGCTGCATCTGGGCGGCATCTGCTGGCGTGGCCGCAACCAGCGTCCGGTCATCACCGGGATCGGCGTCGGTCTCCTCGTCGGCGGCGTGTTCGTGCTCGGTGGGTTAATCGTCAGGGAGATACCTGTCGTAGCCGCCCTGATCACCCGGGTACTGCAATACGCGAATGAGGGAGCTTTTTGGCTGATCGTGCTGATCACCGTTGTCAACGGGGTCGCCGAGGAGGTGTTCTTCCGCGGTGCCCTGTACACCGCGTTGGGCCGGCGTTTTCCGTTGGCCATTTCCACCCTGTTGTACGTCGCGGCCACTATGGCCAGCGGAAACGTGATGCTGGGCTTCGCCGGGATCATCCTTGGCACTGTGTGCGCGTTGGAGAGGCGCGCCACCGGCGGGGTGCTGGCGCCAATGTTGACCCACTTCGTGTGGGGCTTGATCATGGTATCGGCGTTGCCGCCGATGTTCGGCGTCTAGTTATCGAGCAGCGACGTTTCGCGCCAATGCGCGCAGCGCGACGGTCTGAACGGGTCGCGACAAATACCAGTACACCCGGCCGGGTATGCCGCGCGGAAGTATCACAGCCCGTTGCAGGTACTCGCTACCGCCGCCGTCCTTCGGGGTGACAGTGATCTCGAGCCACGCTTCCCCCGGGGCGCGCAGCTGCGCCTGCAGCCGAAGCTTCGAGCCGGGTCGACTCTCGGCGACGCGCCACCGCTGACCCGAACCGCCCCGCCGCAGAGCGAAGGGGAACGAGTACCAGCGGCTCCCGTTGACGGCCTTTTCGGCCGCTGCCCAGACGTCGTCCGGTGTTGCGGGAGTCTCTGCGCTCCGCTCATCGTTGTAGACGATTTCGCCGGCCCAGCCAGGGTCGCTGGGCAGCGCCTCGGCCGGCTCCGAATCCAACGAAATCCAATCCGCGTCAGGAAGGCCACGGGCCGCGCGATTCAACGCCAACTCGACCGCGCGCCGGTAGCCCGTCAGCCCGCCTTCTGGTTGCTTGATGATCGTGTCGATATCGGAGTTGCGCATTACCGCGTCACATTCCAGCGATTCGATCAGCGGCCGGGCCAAGCCGGGCGGGATCGGGGTCACGGTGCCGATCCATAAGCTCGCAATCGCTGGCGTCAGGAACGGGAGCACAATCAGATAACGTCTGCGCAGCCGCGCCACGTCGGCGTAGACCCGCATCATGTCGCCGTAAGGCAACACGTCCGGGCCGCCGATGTCCCAGGTACGTGAGGAAGGGACATCCGCCGTGGCCGCCGCGACCAGGTAGTACAACGCGTCGCGCGCCGCGATCGGCTGAATCGTGTTGCGCACCCATTTCGGGGTCGTCATTACCGGCAACCGGTCCGTGAGGTGCCGGATCATCTCGAACGACGCCGAACCCGACCCGACGACTACTCCGGCCTGCAACACCACGGTCTCGATTTCGGATTCGATGAGATGGTCACCCACCGCTTTGCGCGATGCGAGATGTGGCGATAGTTCGCTGTTCTCGGGATGCAGGCCGCCCAAATAGACGATTCGGCGCACCCCCGTGCGCTTTGCGGCTGTGACCACGTTGCGTGCCGAGCGAATTTCCTCCGTGGCAAAGTCTTTCGACCCGCCGCCCATCGAATGAACCAGGTAGTAGACAACATCGATACCTTCGAAGGCCTCGATCAGCGAGTCGACATCGCTCAGATCGCCCTTTGCCACCTCGACGGCCGGACGCCAGGGAACGTCGTCCAACTTCCCCGGGGTGCGGGCCAGCGCGCGAACCAGATGTCCCTCGTCCAGCAATCGCGGCACCAGTCGCGCACCGACATAGCCGGTTGCGCCGGTTACCAGGCAATGAATCTGTTTGTCCGGCACAAGTCCCTCTGTTCTCGTCAGTCAATCATTCGGAGCCGAATACCGAGGGGATTGCCGTTGAGCGTGAAATGAATCTAGAAATCACTGAAATTGGGGGAACGGCGTTCCTGGAACGCCCTAGCGCCCTCCCGAAAGTCGTGCGAGTCCAGCAAGAGCGACTGACCGTCGAACTCGCGCTGCAGGGTGGGCTCCAACTCGGTGAGAGTGGCCGCATTGATTGCCGCTTTGGTCTTGGCGAACGCCACCGCAGGGCCGGCGAGCAATTTTGCGATCACCTGGTCCACCTCGGCTTCGAATTCTGCGGCCGGATACACCGCGCTGACCAGGCCACAGGACAATGCCTCGGCGGCCGGAAGACGCTCGGCCAGCAGCGCCATACGCATCGCCCGGACCCGGCCGATGGCGGCAGCGACCAAACTCGACGCACCGCCGTCGGGCATCAACCCGATCTTGGTGAACGCCAGCATGAAAAATGCTTGATCGGAAGCCAATACCAGGTCGCACGCTAGGGCCAGCGAGACACCGACGCCGGCTGCGGGTCCGTGAACGACGGCGACAACCGGATGCGGCAGTGTGGTGATTGCGCGCACCGTCCGATTGATCTCGGTGATGGTCGCCGTCTTCGGTCCACCGCGCTCGACATCCTCGGCGCTCATACCCGCGCCTGAGCTGAAGCCTCGGCCTGTTCCGCCGAGGCGTACCAGCTTTACTCGGGGATCGGTGGCGGCGTACTCCACCGCATCGGCGATCCCGGCCAGCACCGCCGTTGTCAGCGAATTGAGGCTGTCGGGTCGGTCGATGGTCACCGACAGCACGCCGTCAGCGAGCTTGACGTCGAGACCCGCGACTGGTGCAAGAGTGGCGATTGCTGAATCCGGCATGCGATTCACACTAAGCCCGGCGGTCGCGACCGCTTCGCCCCGCTTCGCCGCGCTTGCGATCGCCACGCGGCACCGGGGTGCAAGGCCTCGCAGCCCGGCTGCGAAGATGCAATCAACCGGTTGTTCGATCCGGAACGCGGGTCGAGTGCGTCAGAGCAGACGAAAGGTCGGTGCACCCATGGCGGGGCCGCTGAATGGTTTACGTGTTGTCGAACTGTCGGGGATCGGGCCGGGCCCACACGCCGCAATGATCCTGGGGGACCTCGGCGCGGACGTGGTGCGCGTCGATCGGCCGTCGGGCGCTCCGGGCGGGATCGTCAAAGACGCGATGAGCCGCAACCGGCGCATCGTGAGTGCCGACCTCAAGTCCGACGCAGGCCGCGAACTGGTGCTCAAACTCGTCGCGAAGGCCGACGTGCTGATCGAGGGCTACCGCCCGGGCGTCACCGAGCGGCTCGGCTTGGGTCCGGAGGACTGCGCGGCGGTCAACGAGCGGTTGGTCTACGCGCGGATGACTGGCTGGGGCCAGACCGGTCCGCGCAGCCAACAGGCCGGTCACGACATCAATTACATCTCGCTGAATGGCATCCTGCACTCGATCGGTCGGTTCGACGAGCGGCCGGTGCCGCCGCTGAACCTGGTCGGCGACTTCGGCGGTGGCTCGATGTTCCTGCTGCTCGGCATCCTGTCGGCGCTGTGGGAGCGGCAGACCTCGGGCAAGGGCCAGGTCGTCGACGCTGCGATGGTCGACGGCTCCAGCATCCTGGTCCAGATGATGTGGCAGATGCGCGCCTCGGGCATGTGGACCGACGTGCGCGGCACCAACATGCTGGACGGCGGTGCGCCGTATTACGACACCTACGAGTGCGCCGACGGCCGCTACGTCGCCGTCGGTTCCATCGAGCCGCAGTTCTACGCAGCGATGATCGAAGGGCTCGGGCTGGACGCGGCCACCTTGCCGCCCCAGAACGACGTCACCCGCTGGCCCGAACTTCGCGCCCTGCTGACGGAAGCGTTTGCCGGCCGCGACCGCGACCATTGGGCCAAGGTGTTCGCCGACTCCGACGCGTGCGTGACGCCGGTGCTGGCCTTCGGAGAGGCGCACACCGAGCCGCACATCAGCGAGCGGAACACGTTGTACGAAGTCAACGACAATTTCCAGCCGATGCCCGCCCCGCGGTTCTCGCGCACGCCGGCGGAGACACCGCGCTCGGCGGAACCGGTGGAGGACATCGAGGCGCTGATCGAGGACTGGGTATAGTCCCAACCAACCAGTAGGTTGGTCGGGTCGAACGGAAGGGAACATACGCGTGGAGATCAGGGACGCCGTAGCTGTCGTCACCGGAGGAGCGTCGGGCTTGGGCCTGGCCACCACCAAGCGGCTGCTGGATGCAGGCGCGCAGGTGGTTGTGCTGGACCTGCGGGGCGAGGAGGCGGTGGCCGAACTAGGCGATCGCGCTCGTTTTGCGCAGGCCGATGTCACCGACGAGGCCGCCGTCGGTGCTGCGCTGGATGTGGCGGAATCGTTGGGGCCGTTGCGGATTGCCGTAAACTGTGCTGGCACCGGCAATGCCATTCGGGTGCTGAGCAAGGACGGCGTATTTCCGCTGGCAGCGTTCCGCAAGATCGTGGACATCAACTTGGTCGGTACCTTCAACGTGATTCGGCTGGCTGCCGAGCGGATCGCGCAGACTGAGCCGGTCGGTGAAGAACGTGGCGTCATCGTCAACACCGCGTCGGTGGCGGCGTTCGACGGCCAAATCGGTCAGGCCGCCTACTCCGCGTCCAAAGGCGGCGTCGTCGGCCTCACCCTGCCGGTCGCACGAGACCTCGCGAGCAAGCTCATCCGCGTGGTGACTATCGCGCCCGGACTGTTCGACACGCCGCTGCTGGCCGGTCTGCCGGAGCCGGCCAGGGAGTCGCTCGGTAGGCAGGTGCCGCATCCGTCGCGCTTGGGGAACCCGGACGAGTACGGGGCGCTGGCCGTCCACATCGTCGAGAACCCGATGCTCAACGGTGAGGTGATCCGGCTGGACGGGGCTATCCGGATGGCGCCGCGGTAGATCGCGGGCTTCGTGCCTCTCAAAGCGAACTGAAAACGAAGTAGCCCCCCGCAATGCGGGGGGCTACTTCGGGACCACAACTAGGTGGTTATCGACGAAACCATCGGGTGGCGGTTGGTTCGGCCATCAATAGTCGTGCAATTACGCCCATGGTGTTACCTCAGCTCGCTGTCGGCAGGGGTTGCCAGTCTTCGAACTGCTCGGAGGTCTCGCCTTCCACCAACATGTCGCCGTGGTAGAGAGCCTCGAAGTCAGCCTTGATGACGTCGGCACTTGAATCGTCGATCCACATGACACTGAGCTTAGGAGCGTGCATTAAGGAATCGGTGAGTCACGATTCGCAAATTCATGGCAATTCTTACCGACGGGTAGGGTCCGCCGCGGCGGCGCAGGGTTACCCAAATTCTCTCCGAGTGAACCATTGCGTACCTGCGCTCGTGTACGGGGCGGGTGTTATTTGACACCTGTAAGTTAGCGTTGCTAAGTTATCGCGGATATGGCGCGGCCTCCACGGGAAGGCTTGGCGCCGACAGTGGAGGGAACAGCATGCTGCAGGGGATAGCTCGACTGGCCATCGCGGCGCCCAAGCGGATCATCGGAGTCGCCGTTTTGGTCTTCCTCGCCGCAGCGATCTTTGGCATCCCGGTCGCCAAGAGTCTGTCCCCAGGCGGCTTCCAAGACCCCGATTCGGAATCGGCCCACGCCATCGCGGTATTGACCGACAAGTTCGGACAAAGTGGTCAACAGATGCTGATTCTGGTCACCGCGCCGGCAGGAGCCAAGAGTGAGCAAGCCCGCCAGGTAGGCACCGACCTCGCTGAGCAGCTGGGTCGATCGCCGTTGGTATATAACGTCTCCTCGGCCTGGACCGCACCGCCGGAAGCGGCTGCCGACCTGATCAGCAAGGACGGCAAGTCCGGTCTGATCGTCGTCAACCTCAAGGGCGGCGAGAACGACGCGCAGAAAAACGCTCAAACACTGGCCGACCAGTTCATCCATGACCGAGACGGCGTCACGGTCCGCGCTGGTGGTTCTGCGATGGAATACGCGCAGATCAACAAGCAGAACCAGGCCGACCTGCTGGTCATGGAGATGATCGCGATTCCGTTGAGCTTTTTGGTTTTGGTCTGGGTGTTTGGTGGGCTGCTGACGGCGGCGTTGCCGATGGCACTCGGGGCGCTGGCCGTCGTCGGGTCGATGTCGGTGCTACGGCTCGTCACCTTCACCACCGAGGTGTCGATCTTCGCGCTCAACCTGAGCACCGCGTTGGGCCTGGCGCTTGCCATCGACTACACATTGCTGATCATCAGCCGCTATCGCGACGAGCTGGCCGAGGGCTGCGACCGGGACGAGGCGCTGATCCGGACCATGGCCACCTCCGGTCGCACGGTGTTGTTCTCCGCGGTCACAGTGGCGTTGTCCATGGCGGCGACGGTGCTGTTTCCGATGTACTTCCTCAAGTCGTTCGCCTACGCGGGTGTCGCCACCGTAGCCTTCGTGGCAACCGCGTCGATCGTGGTGACCCCGGCCGCCATCGTGCTGATGGGTTCTCGGGTGGATGCATTCGACATTCGGCGCCTGGTGCGCCGGATGTTGCGGCGCCCCGAGCCTGTCCATAAGCCGGTCGAGCAGCTGTTCTGGTACCGGTCGAGCAAGTTCGTGATGCGCCGCTGGCTGCCCGTCGGGGTGGCAGTCGTCGCGCTACTGCTGTTGCTCGGGCTGCCATTCTTCTCGGTGAAATGGGGATTCCCGGACGACCGGGTGCTGCCTACTTCGGCGTCGTCGCATCAGGTCGGCGACGAGCTCCGCAGCAATTTCGCGCGGGACTCCGCAACCACGGTGCCGATCGTCGTACCCGATGCCACGGGCTTGAGCCCGGCCGAGCTCAACAAATACGCGGCCGATCTGTCCCTGGTTCCCGACGTGTCGGCGGTGTCGGCCCCGACGGGGACCTTCGTCGGCGGAAACCCGGCTGGTCCTCCCACCGGGGCCACCGGAATGACTGACGGCCGCGCATTTCTGAGCGTGAGCAGCACGGCGCCGCTGTTCTCGCAGGCCTCGGACACCCAGCTCAAAAGATTGCATCAGGTGACCGGCCCCGGCGGGCGCTCCGTGGACATGGCCGGCGTCGCGCAGATCAACCGAGACAGCGTGGACGCGGTGACCGATCGGCTCCCCCTGGTGCTGGGGCTGATGGCCGGCGTCACCTTCATACTGCTGTTCCTGCTCACCGGCAGCGTGGTGCTGCCAGTGAAGGCCTTGGTGTGCAACATGCTCTCGCTGACCGCCGCGTTCGGCGCACTGGTGTGGATTTTTCAGGATGGCCACCTCGGTGCACTGGGTACCACGCCGAGTGGAACGCTGGTGGCGAACATGCCGGTGCTGTTGTTCTGTATCGCATTTGGACTCTCGATGGACTACGAGGTGTTCCTGGTTTCCAGAATTCGCGAGTACTGGTTGGCCTCGGGGGCGGCCCGTCCAGCGAAACCGGCCCCTTCGGAGGCGCACGCCGCCAACGACGAGAGTGTGGCGCTGGGGGTGGCCCGCACCGGCCGGGTGATCACCGCGGCGGCGTTGGTCATGTCGATGTCCTTCGCCGCGCTGATCGCCGCGCACGTGTCGTTCATGCGGATGTTCGGATTGGGCCTCACACTCGCGGTGATCGCCGATGCCACGTTAGTGCGGATGGTTCTGGTCCCGGCGTTCATGCACGTGATGGGGCGGTGGAATTGGTGGGCGCCCAAGCCGTTGGTGTGGCTGCATGACCGGTTCGGGATCAGCGAAGGTGGCGCATTTGAGGAGTCCGCCACGGCAGCGGAGGTCGCCAGCGATGCCGACACAGTCAATATCCCGACCCAGCGCAACGGACGGGAAATCCACGCATCGGTGACGCGCCATGGTTGACGTGTCGATTCCTGCCCTGCGCCGCCAGCGTGCCCCACGCGGATCGGGTGACCGTCTGCGTCACGAAATCCTTGACGCAGCAACCGAATTGCTGCTCGAAACCGGACAGGCCAGGGCGGTATCGATTCGGTCGGTGGCGCAGCGTGTCGGCGTCACCTCGCCGTCGATTTACCTGCATTTCGAGGACAAGGACGCACTGCTGGACGCGGTGTGCGCACGCTATCTGGCACGACTGGACAAGGAGATGGAGCGGGCGGCCATCGGGCACACGGCCACCGTGGACGTACTCCGTGCCAGGGGAATGGCGTACGTGCGGTTTGCTCTGCAGACCCCGGAGTTGTACCGGCTTGCCATGATGGGCGAATGGCGCTCCGGAAGCAGTGTCGACCTGGCGCTGGACAGTTCGGCGTTCAAGTACATGCGCTTCTCCGTGCAGGCGCTGATGGACGAAGGTATTTACCGAACGGACGATCCGACAAAGATCGCCCTGGAATTGTGGACCGCTGCGCATGGGGTGGCGGCCATCCTGATCGCCAAGCCGCATCTGCCATTCGGAGACGTCGATGCGTTCGCCGACCGGGTATTTGGGACCGTCCTGTGCGGACACATGGTGGCCGGGCTCGTCGGGACGGACGCGACACCCCAACGGCTGGCGGATTGGGTTACCGAGCAACGCCCCCAGGAGGAAGCGCGAGGATGACGTCGGCCAAAGTTGAGAATCCGTTCTTCGCACGGGTCTGGCCCGTGTTCGCCGCCCACGAAGCCGAGTCGGTCCGCGCGTTGCGTCGGGAGAACTTGGCCGGCCTGTCGGGGCGAGTGCTCGAAGTCGGTGCGGGCAGCGGGACGAACTTCGCTTACTACCCGGATACGGTCAGCCAAGTGGTCGCCGTCGAGCCCGAGCCGCGACTGGTGGATAAGGCCAGGGCCGCAGCGACCGATGCGCCGATTCCGGTCGTGGTGACCAGCGAGGCTGTTGAGGAGTTCGGCGACGGGGAGCCGTTTGACGCGGTGGTCTGCTCGCTGGTGCTGTGCTCGGTGAACGACCAGGTCGCCGTGCTGCGGCGACTGCACACGCTGCTGCGGCCAGGTGGGGAGCTGCGCTTCCTGGAACATATAGCCAGCTCAGGTGCCCGAGGTCGACTGCAGCGGATTGCCGATGCGACCTTCTGGCCGCGGGTGATGGGCAACTGCCATACGCACCGTGCAACCGAGCGTGCGATCACCGAAGCGGGCTTCGAGGTCGACACGTCGCGGCATGAATGGACGTTGCCGTTTTGGGTGCCGCTGCCCGTGTCGGAACTGGCACTGGGCCGCGCGCGACGCCCGTAGTTCGCGACGGCGCTACTTCAGCAGCGCCGGCAGCCGCTCCAGCAGCCCGGGCAACGCCTGACTCGCCGACTCACGCACGCAGAGTGTCGCGTGCCGGGACAACGGCGTCGGCTCGGGATTGACCTCGATCACGGCCGTCCCGCGCGCCAGCGCCAGCTCGGGCAGCCCGGCCGCAGGGTAGACGATCGCCGACGTGCCGACCACGACCACCACATCGGCGTTCTCGGTGGCCTCGACCGCGCTTTGCCACGGTCCCTGCGGTAACGCCTCGCCGAACCACACGATGTCCGGCCGGATTAGGCCGCCGCAATTTTTGCAAACCGGAGGCTCCACTTCGATCGCGGCTTCCGTCATCACCGGCAGCGGCTCGGTGTAGGGCAGATTACAACGCGCGCAACGGAAATCGAAGAGGCTGCCGTGCAGGTGGTGTACCGGAGTACTGCCGGCGCGTTCATGCAGATCGTCGACATTCTGAGTGACGACGGTGATGTCAGTGACATCCGGGTGGTGCTGCCACTGCGCAATTGCGCGGTGTCCGTCGTTGGGTTGGACGTCGGCCACCAGATAGTGGCGCCACAGGTACCAGCCCCACACGCGTTCGGGATTGCGTTCCCATCCTTGAACGCTGGACAGCTCGTACGGGTCGAAGCGGGCCCACAATCCATTCTTGTCATCGCGGAACGTCGGTACTCCGCTTTCCGCGGAGATGCCCGCGCCGCTAAGCACCGCCACTCGCATCCCACAAAGATAGCCGCGGGTGGGCAATACTGGGTATGTGGAGCTGCGCGATTTGTTGAAGGTCGACGTCAAAGCAGGCAAGCCGCTGTTCGACCAGCTCAGGACCCAGGTGATCGACGGTGTCCGGGTAGGTGCATTGCCGCCGGGGAGCCGGCTGCCGACAGTGCGTGACCTGGCCGGCCAGCTTGGCGTAGCGGCCAACACGGTGGCCCGCGCCTACCGCGAGCTCGAATCCGCCGCGATCGTCGAAACACGCGGACGTTTTGGCACTTTCATCTCCCGCTTCGATCCCACCGACGCCGCGATGGCGGCCGCCGCCACGGAGTACGTCGAAGTGGCCCGGGCCTTGGGCCTGACCAAGTCAGACGCGATGCGCTACCTCACGAACGTGCCGGACGACTGAACTCCAGCAGCGTCATATTCGGGCGCAGCGGGTCGAAGAGCGGAATGCGGTAAACGGCCGACAGCGCGGTATTGAGCAACAAGCTGCGGCCCTGCGGCCGACGCACGTCGCGGACGGCGCTGATCCCCGGCACCGTGTTCACCAGGTCGGCGGCCTCGGCGACGGACAGGCTGAACGGCATCGTCGGCACCTTGTAGCGCAGTGAAGTTCGGATGCCCAGGCGAGACCAGATGCTGAACCAGCGCGGCGGCACGTCGAACAACATCTGCCCGCCGGGAAATCGTTTGGCGCACTCGGCGATCAGTTCCAGGGATTGCTTGGGCCGCAGGTACATCAATAGCCCCTCGGCGGTGATGAACACCCCGTTGGACGGGTCGACGGCATCCATCCAGCTGTAGTCCAATGCCGACTGGGCGCGCACCGAAATCCGTGGCGACGCCGGCAGCAACCGAGCCCGAATATCAACGATGGGTGCCAGATCCACTGTCAGCCAACGAAACTGGCTATCGGGCAGGGCTGCCTCCAAGCGCCAGAAGCTGGTTTGCAGGCCCTCCGCCAGCGCCACCACGGTGGCCGACGGATGGGTACTCAAGTAGGACTGAGCCACGGTGTCGAAGGCCCGCGCCCGAAGTGCGATGCCCTGGCCGGCAGGACCGAACTTCGCAAAGTCAAAATCGATCGAGTCGACCAGGGCGACCGCCAGGGGATCCTCGATGACGCCGTCGGCGCGGCGCGCCTCGGTGGCTCGGGCGTTCAGCGTCAGTAGCGCGGTCTCAGAGACGCCCGTGAGAGCGACCTTGTGTGCGGTGGCCTCCGGATCGCTCATTTCAGCACCTTAGCCAGGGTGCGCAGGTTGCGGGACGTGGTCGACGACTTGTAGCGCTTCTTTCCCATTGTCTGGCCGATGGTGCTGTCCAGGGTGCTGCCTTTGGGCACCTGCCAGTAGATGACGCCTTCGCCGCGGTCGATCTTCTCCTTGGGACCGGGCGTCAGTTCCGCCAATTCGTCGAGCACCTCGGCGTCGGTGACGAAGGTGACGTAGGACTGGTATCCGTCGACCTCGCGCTCGAATGGATATGCCTCGTCGATGGCGCGCACCGTCTCGATGTCATAGGCGAGCACCCACGCGTCGTAGCCGAAGCTTTCGCGCAGCGCCGCTTCTGCCTTCTTGCGGACCGTTGCGACAGCCGCGGTCGACTCGAGCAGCACATTGCCGCTGGCCAGAATCGTGCGCACGTTCTTGAAGCCGGCGTCGGTCAATGCGTCGGCCACCGCTGCCATCTTGAGGTTGACGCCGCCGACGTTGACGCCGCGTAGAAAGGCCGCGTACTTGGTCATGGACTGATTTCACCAGGTGGGCTGCAAACGGATTAGCTTGGGATGGCATTCGGGGGCGGGTCTAGCGGCGCGCGACGTAGGCTTTCGGCATGGGACGCCAAGTCTTCGACGACAAGCTGTTGGCCGTAATCAGTTGCAACTCGATCGGGGTGCTGGCCACCATCAAACGAGACGGACGCCCCCAACTGTCGAACGTGCAGTACCACTTCGACGCACGGAGTCTGGTGTTGCAGGTGTCGGTCACCGAACCGCGGGCCAAGACGCGCAATCTGCGCCGCGACCCGCGGGCGTCACTTCTGGTGGATGCCGACGACGGGTGGTCGTACGCGGTGGCGGAGGGGACAGCCGAACTCACTCCACCGGCCGCTGCACCCGACGACGACACCGTCGAGGCGCTGATTGCGTTGTATCGCAACATCGCTGGCGAACATCCGGACTGGGACGAATACCGCGAGGCCATGGTTACCGATCGGCGAGTGCTGCTGACCCTGCCGATCTCACATGTGTACGGCATGCCGCCGGGCAAACGGTGAGCAGTTAGGCTCCGGGTATGGCTGAATCGAACGCCCCGGAAGACGCTGGGCCTCCTGAGTCGTCGGAGCCGGCAGAGGACGAGAACAAGCGCAAGTTCCGCGAAGCCCTCGAGCGCAAGACGGCGAAGTCGTCGACCAAGTCCGACCCGAAGGACGCCGGCGGCAAGCAGTCGCGGGCCCACGGCGCAGCGGGCAATCGTCGGGAATTCCGTCGCAAGAGCGGCTAGCTGGACCGATCACGCAAACCTGTTGTCAGAGAAGCTGATTGGCAATGAACCGATGCTGTTAGGCCGAACTCAAGCGACAGTTCTAGACTGAGTCCGTGCCGAAACTGCAGCTTGTCCAAGAACCGGCCGCCGACGCCCTGCTGGAATCGAACCCCTTCGCCCTGGTCGTCGGGATGCTGCTTGATCAGCAGGTGCCGATGGAGACCGCCTTTGCCGGGCCCAAGAAGATCGCCGATCGGATGGGCGGTATCGACGCAGCCGATATCGCCGAGTACGACCCCGACAAGTTCGCCGCGCTCTGCTCGGAAAAGCCTGCCATCCACCGCTTTCCGGGATCGATGGCCAAACGCATCCAGGCGCTCGCGCAGATCATCGTGGACCGTTTCGACGGGGATGCGGCCGCCTTGTGGACCGCCGGTGACCCCGACGGCAAAGAGCTGCTGCGGCGGCTCAAGGGCCTGCCCGGATTCGGCGAGCAGAAGGCCCAGATCTTTCTCGCTCTGCTGGGCAAGCAGTACGGCGTGACCGCGACGGGCTGGCAGGCCGCGGCGGGTGAATTCGGCAAACCGGGCACGCACATCTCTGTCGCCGATATCGTCGATGCCGAGTCCCTCGGACGAGTGCGGTCGTATAAGAAGCAGATGAAAGCTCAGGCCCCTGGGAAAGCTAAAGGAAAGGCGGCAACGTGAAGACACACATAACGTGTCCGTGCGGCGAAGCCATTGTCGGCAAGGATGAGGATGAGCTGGTCGATTTGACCCAGGCGCACCTTGCCAGCGTTCACCCCGGTCTCGAATACGACCGCGACGCAATTTTGTTCATGGCCTACTGACCGAGCTCGGTCGCTAGGGCACCACCGTCGAGCCGATGGTGGGCATGAACTGGCACTGATGGTCTTTGGTGGTGACCTGTCCGAAGATCGTCGACATGATGCTGCCCGAACCTGTTTCGACAATTGCCGTCAGCGTCGTCGGGCCTTCCGCATTGATGTCGGTGCGCGGCTTGAGGGTGGCGGTCCCGGACTTGCCGGTGGTGAGGTTGATCCAGGTGACGTTCAACGGCAGCCGCTGCACATCGGCCGGGCCGGGGGTGCCGACCGCGGTGAACACGTAGGCGGTCTGGCCGGGTCCGGGACCGGGCGTCGGGATGGCCGCGGGGCCCGCCACTGAGAGCGCGGTCGCCAGGGCGCTGGTGCCGTCCCCAAGGCAATTGCTGCCGATCGAGGGATAGATGAAGTCCTGGGTCGGCGGCGCGTCAGGGCCGAACCCCGGTGGCGCGGCCGCAGGTGCCGCAGCCGGAGCAGGTGCCGGTGCAGGAGCAGGACCCGCGGCAGGGCCCGGGCCAGGACCCGGTGCGGGCAATGCCGCGGCCGCAGGAGCTGCCGCGGGCGCGGCGGCGGGCGGGGGAGCAGCAGGGGCCGCGGGTGCGGGAGCGGCAGGAGCTGCGGGTGGGGCAGCGGCAGGGGCCGCGGGTGCTGGAGCGGCAGGAGCCGCGGGTGGGACAGCCATCGGGGCCGCTGCGGGTGCTGGACCCGCGGCGTGGCTGGGATCGACACCCGTCGGCAAATGCGACAGCGTGCCGGGCTCCACACCTGGGGGTGGTACGTGCGGCACCGGACCCGATTCGGGCGGTGCGGCGGCGGCCGCCGCCGGAGGGGCCGGCACCCGCGCCGGAACCTCCGCCGGCACCTGCGAACTCAGGTGGGGAGTGCCGGCGGCGGGATTCGCCGGGTCGGCCACGAACTGGTTGACCGACGAGGCAACGTTCTTGGCTTCAGTCGGCGCCGACGGATTGTGCGCGGCAAACGCCTGGGCCGCAGCCATCAGCAGCTGCGTCGCCTGCGCCGGGTTGCCGGCCGCTTGCTGAATTATCGGACTTAACTCGGCCAGTGCTGGCAGCCCAGGGAGCTGTTGAGCAGGATTGGGCGGCGGCGTCGCCGGGTCGGCTGCCGCGTTCGGACAAAGCGCGAACGCGGCAGCCGAAGTGACGACGACTGCGGCCAAACCTTTGGACAGACTCCAAGTGCTTGCCACGGTGTTTTCTCTCCCGGTGTTGTTGGTGGTAGGTCAGCCGTTGACTACAGGGCTCAGGGCAGTGCCGCGAGCAGCGTCTGCGGTGCGCTCGGTGTCGTCGCCGCAGGGGTGCCGGGGGTCGCCGGCGCTGGTGCCAACCCCGGGATAGCCGATGTCAGTCCCGGCAGTGCCGCCTGAGCCAGCCCGGGAAGCGCCGACGCCAAACCTGGAAGCGCCGCTGCGGGCGCAGCTGGAGCCGCCGCCGGTGGCGCGAGCCCGGGAATGACCGATGCCAATCCGGGAACTGCCGACGCTGGTGCCGCCGGAGCTGGTGCTGCTACGGGAGCGGTGATCCCCGGGATCGGGGTGGTCACTCCCGGGATTGACGGGACCGCGGCCGGGGCAGGTGCGGCCGGAGCCGGCGCCGGGGCTGCGAGCGCCGGAATTGGCGTGTTCACACCGGGGATGGCCGGAACTGCCGCCGGCGCGGGCGTCGCTGCGGCCGGAGCTGCGGGAGCGGTGATGCCCGGAATCGGAGTGTTCACCCCAGGAATCGACGGAACCGAGGCGGGGGCGGTCGCGGCCGCGGGTGCGGTGGCTCCCGGGATCACCGAGGGAAGGTTCAACCCGCCCGGAGCGGCAGGTGCCGGGTCCGGTGCGCGCTGCACGCCCTGAGGCGCCGGAGGGACGGCGCCGAGCGCCGTGGCGAGGTTCTGCAGAATTTGCGGGGCGTTGGCCGCCGACGCGATCAGCTGCTGAGGAATGTTGGGTTGCGCCGGGGCGGGCGCGGGGTCGGCGTGGGCGATACCGCCCGTTAACAGCGCGGCGGACGAGCCGACCAAAACGGCGGCGGCGCGTACGTAGGTCCAAATGGTTGGCATGACTCTCCCTGGTTTGTGGATTACAGGTCCCGAGGCACGAAGCTATCCTGGTACAGGAGTGACTCAAGTGACACGTGTGGCATTTATGCGATCGTTATTGATACGTGCGGTAGCGGTGACCGGCGACCTGGGATTCGTGTCCCAGCCGTTATCCAAGGCCTCGGCGCGCGGAGTGGTCGCTACAGTCGGCACATCGACACGACTTCGGCCGCTGCGGCGGCACACACCACCCGGCGGCGATCGGTCTCGGCTACGTTGGCGGCGCCGCTGCTGGCCCTCAGCATCGCGGCGCGATTCGCGTGGACCTACCTGGCGCCCAACGGCGCGAACTTCGTCGACCTGCACGTCTACGTTGGCGGTGCCGCGGCGCTGAATCACCCCGGCACCCTGTACAGCTACGTCTACCCGGACCAGACGCCGGACTTTCCGTTGCCGTTCACTTATCCGCCCTTTGCCGCGGTGCTCTTCTACCCGCTGCACGTGCTGCCGTTCGGACTGCTCGCCTTCCTGTGGCAGGTCGCGATGGTGGCGGCGCTGTACGGCGTGGTGCGGACCAGCCAGCGCCTGCTCGGTGTTGCGGCGAACCGGCGCGCCGCGATGTTCTGGACGGCGGTCACCATCTGGATCGAGCCCTTACGCAGCAACTTCGACTACGGACAGATCAACGTGTTCCTGGTGCTGGCGGCGCTGTGGGCGGTCTACACCACCCGGTGGTGGCTGTCGGGCCTGCTGATCGGGGTCGCTGCCGGCGTCAAGCTGACGCCCGCGATCGCCGGCGTCTATCTGGCGGCGGCTCGCCGCTGGTCGGCGGCGCTTTTTTCGGTCGCCGTGTTCCTATTCACCGTCGGGGTGTCGCTGCTAGCGGTCGGCGATCAGGCCCGGTACTACTTCACCGACCTGCTGGGCGACCCGCACCGCATCGGGCCCATCGCTACGTCGTTCAATCAGTCCTGGCGCGGCGCGGTCTCTCGCATTCTCGGCCACGACGCCGGCTACGGGCCGCTGGTGGTGGCGGCGATCGTCGTCACCTTGGTTGTCGCCGTGCTGGCCTGGCGGGCGCTCAAGGAGTCGGATGCCCTGGGCAGGCTGCTGGTAGTCGAGGTGTTCGGTCTGCTGCTCTCGCCGATTTCGTGGACGCACCATTGGGTGTGGTTGGTCCCGCTGATGATCTGGCTGATCCACGGGCCGCTGCGGGAGCGCAGCGGGGCGAAAATTCTGGGCTGGGGCTGGTTGGTGCTGGTGCTGATTGGCGTGCCGTGGCTGCTCAGCTTCGCGCAGCCGACCATCTGGGTGATCGGCAGGCCCTGGTTTCTGGCCTGGGCCGGCCTCGCCTACGTGGCGGCGGCGCTGGCGACGCTGGGCTGGATTGCATCGACGGGACGCGCGGCGCTACTGGCGCCGGAAAAGTCGTCCGTGGCTGCGGAACCAGATGATGTTGCCCACGGGATCGCGGACGAAATTTGACCGGGTGCCCGCTGGCTTGCCCTCAGGTCCGAGGTCGAGGCCGAAGTCGGGTCGGTAGAAAGCAAAACCGATCGGACTGCCGACGTCATCCGGTTCGCCGGAGCCGATAGCACCTTCCAGCTGGCCGTCGAAATGACCTTTGCCTGACCGAAATTCGATCACCGCGCGCTCGAGGTTGCCGGATTCGGGGATGAACTCGGTGACGTATCGACCCTCGTATGGCGCCAGGTCGCCGGCGCTGAGGTGCTGCGCGTTGGCCGGCAGATTGCTGACGTCGGCAAACCGGCGCAGTGCCCAGTCGTCGGCAAAGAGGTCAACGGTAAGTTGCGCCCCACCTTCGGAATTGGTGAGCAGCGTCATGGCGAAGTTACGGTCGGGCACCATGAAGAATCCCGAACGCTGGCCACTCCAGGTACCGCCGTGCTGGACAATGACCTTGTCCTCGGCGGACGGCCGTAGCATCCAGGCAACCCCCATCCCGGTGAGCTCAACCTGTAGCGTGCCGCCGGCGCCGGGGTTCGACCGCATCGCCTGCAGCGACTGTTGACTCAGCAGCCGGGTGCCGTTGGGTGTGGTGCCGTCGCCCAGGTGGAACCTTGCATAACGCAGTTGGTCTCGCACGCTGGAGATCAGGCCGCCGGTGGGGTTGCAACCGCGTGGGAATGCCCAAAAGTCATTGTCGAGAACCGGTTGGCCGTCGACCACATTGTGCGGAGCTGCGACACTGAGACCGGCCAGCTGGTCGGAGAAGAAATGGCTGTGTTTCAGTTGCAATGGGTCGAGCAACAGGCTCTGCACCGCCGACTCGTAACTGGACCCGGTGACGACCTCGATGATGCGGCCCGCCACCGCCAAACCTGCATTATTGTAAGCGAATACGGCGCCGGGCGGGTTCAGCTGCGGCAACCGGGTCAGCGAAGCGACGTAGCGGGCCAGCGCGTCATCGCCATTCCCGAAGTCCTGAACGTCATCACCATTCCAGCCCGAGGTGTGGTTGAGCAGCTGCCGTACCGTCACCGTGGCACTGACCTCCGGGTCGGCAACGGCGAAGTCGGGAAGATACTTGCGCACCGGTGCGTCCAGGATCACCTTGGCCTGATCCACCAGCCGCATGAGCGTGGTACCGGTGAATGTCTTCGTGGTGGAACCGATTCGGAAAACGGTGTCGCCGTCGACAAAGGTCGGCCGGTCGATATTGGTGACGCCGTATCCCTTGATGTATTCCTGCCCACGCGCCCAGACGCCGACCGCCGCACCCGGGATGCCGTAGGCCTTCATGCCGGCATTGATCTTGGTGTCGAGTTCGTTGAACGCCGCGGTCAGGCCCGCTGCGGGACCACCGGTGGGCTGTTTCGACGAACATGACGTCAAAGCCAGCGCCGCTGCCCCGGTGACGGCGCTGCCCAGCAGGCCGCGGCGGGATACCCACACTGGGCCCTCAGTCACGACGGCGGCGGGTCGATGGCGAAGGGCGGCGGCTGGGTCGAGTTGATACAGCTGGTGTCGGGTTGTTGTGGGGTGTTGAAGAACGAGGCGATGACGGCGGCTCCGCAGCGATCGGCGTAGATCCCGTGCGCGACACCCGGGACGGTCACCGAAATGGCATGCGGAAGGTGTTGGGCCACATACTGTCCCGAGGCTGCGCCGGTCTGCCCGTCATAACTGCCGGACAGCGCGAGTGCTGGGAAGGCGGCGTCGCTGATCCCGCGCACCCACTCCGACGCCTTGGGTACGTTCCAAGCCGCGCACGCCTGGCGCAGGAACGGCAGTTGCGGAGCCTGGGCACGCACCGAATCAGGCAGCGCGGCGAAAACCTGTCGGGCCGCACGCAATTGGTCGTCGGCAGAGTCGAACGGAACCCACTCGCTGCACCAAATACTCAAGGCCAGGCCCCAGCCCATCAGGCCGACCTTGTCGGGGCTCACCCAGGCCAACGCCCATTGCTTGGCGAT
Organism: Mycobacterium sp.; assembly: GCA_032162865.1. Taxonomy (GTDB): domain Bacteria; phylum Actinomycetota; class Actinomycetes; order Mycobacteriales; family Mycobacteriaceae; genus Mycobacterium. The sequence goes on from JAVROG010000515.1 coordinate 26,796, forward strand.
CCGCGTTGGATTACCGTGCGCGAGTTCGTCTATCGCAGCGGGCATCTCGGCCGGAAAGTGGGTCCCCATCGGGACTATCCAGTTCAGCAGGGCGCCACCGTCGAGCACCACCTTGGTATCTCCCACGCCTTCGACATTCACCGTCGTGGTCACCGGATGCGCCTCGAGTTCGTTGACGAGCCGGACGAAGGTGTCGCCCAGGTTGGGGTAGCGCGCCTGGCATCCGGGTTGGACGGTGCACGCACTCATCATGTTGTCGAACGCTTCCCGCGCGCTGCCCCAGGTCCAACTCGGATTCGCAAGCGAAGGCGGCGTCATTCCATCGAGCACCATCGACCGGACGCTTGCTGCGTCCAGTCGCGAGTAGATCAAGGCCAGGTCGGTGCCGTAGGAGTGGGAGAAGACATTCCACTGATTGATGTGCAGCGCGTTGCGCAGATCGATCACGTCGTAGGCGTTCTCGGTGGAATTGAAGGCCGCCAGATCGGCACCACCGACCAGCCGGTCGTGACAGGTCTTGACCGCTTGCACGTATTCGTCACCGGTGCCGGCCGCGTCGTACACCAGGCCCACCCGGCGGGCGAAGAACTGATCGATCTCCGGACAGGTCAGTGCCGGCTGCGACGAATGATTGCCGCGTTGCGCGAGCAGGATCAGATCCCGATTGCGGTTCAGGCCCACGTCCGCCGCGATCGGCGGGTCGATGATCGCGTCCTCGCCGGGACCGCCGCCGAGAAAGACGATCGGGTCGGCGGCGGCCGGTTGCGTTTCGGACGGAATGACCGCGACCGCCAACCGCAGCGTGCGCCCGCCAGGCGTGGTGCGGTTCTCGGGCACCTCCAGCGTCGCGCATCGCGCTCGCTGCAGCTCGGGTACCGGCTGTGGTGTCGCCGGACAGGGGCCCGGTTCATATTTCGCGGGAGCGTGCGCCACCGTTGTCGGGGCGGGCGCCGCCGGGTTGCCGCCGGCCGGTGAACTCGACGGCGGCCCGGCGTGCGTGCAGGCGGCACCCGCCATTGTCAGCGTCAGTGCTGCTGCAAGTGCCCACCTGTACCGCGCCATCGCGGACATATTCACACATCGCCACCTGGGCGGGCGACGGTTTCGTCAGTTCAACCGGCGGCCTTAAGTACCGACGATCCCGTTGATATCGCGCGCCATGTCGATGTCGTTTTGGGTTATGCCATCCTCGGAATGCGTGACCAACGCGAAAGTCACTGTGCGCCAACGGATATCGATATCCGGGTGATGGTCCTTACTTTCCGCGTGCTCGCCCACTCGGCGTACGGCGTCAATGCCGTCCAGAAAGGCCGGGAACTTGATGGACCTGCGGATGGTGCCGTCGGCGCGTTCCCAGCCGTTGAGTTCAGGCAATGCGGCGTCTACTTGCTCATCAGTCAGAACAGCCATAATTCGACGGTATACCCTCACAGGCCATGACGAATCAGATCGTCGTCGCCGGAGCCATCATCAGGGGTTCGGAGGTCCTGGTGGCGCAACGCAATCGGCCGCCGGAGCTCGCCGGCCGTTGGGAACTGCCCGGCGGAAAGGTCATGCCCGGCGAAACGGAAAGTGCCGCACTGGCCCGCGAGCTGGCCGAGGAGCTGGACGTCGACGTCGCTGTGGGCGACCGGGTGGGCGACGACGTCGCGCTGAACGAGACGACGACCTTGCGGGCCTATCGAGTGCGCCTGCTGCGCGGCGAACCGCACCCGCGCGATCACCAGGCGCTGCGATGGGTCACCGCCGCCGAATTGCACAGTGTCGACTGGGTGCCGGCCGATCGCGCCTGGCTGCCAGATTTGACTCAGGCCCTACGGGTACCTTCGGCGCGACGCGCCAGCCGGAACGAATAAAAACCTGCGCCCAAAAGCGTTACGCCTATTAAGGCTCCGATTGACTGGACTTGTGCGACATCGTCTTGCCACTGCGGACACCTGGTAGAAGCGGGAGCGCTTTCGAAAATTGAGTAGCTACACGCTGGTTCTCCCCAGAACCCATGATTCGACAGCGGAATGCTACCTATGAGCGGCGCCGCAGGCAGCGAGGGTGAGTTTGAGACGTTATGACCGATCCCAAGAGGCGCTCAGTTCGCTATCTAAGGGCCTCGCTGCCACAATCACCGACGTGCTATTCCGCAATGTTGCCATCGTCGCCCACGTCGACCACGGCAAGACCACCCTGGTAGATGCGATGCTGCGGCAGTCCGGCGCCCTGACCCACCGCGGCGACGACACCCAGGAACGCATCATGGACAGCGGTGACCTGGAGAAGGAAAAGGGCATCACCATCCTGGCCAAGAACACCGCCGTGCACCGCCACAACGCCGACGGAACGGTCACAGTAATCAATGTCATCGACACCCCCGGTCACGCCGATTTCGGCGGCGAGGTGGAGCGCGGCCTGTCCATGGTCGACGGGGTGCTGCTGCTCGTCGATGCGTCCGAGGGTCCGCTGCCGCAGACCCGGTTTGTGCTGCGCAAGGCGCTCCAGGCGCATCTGCCGGTGATTCTGGTGGTCAACAAGACAGACCGGCCCGACGCGCGCATCGACGAGGTTGTACATGCCAGCCACGACCTATTACTTGATGTCGCCTCCGATCTCGACGACGAAGCGGCCGCGGCCGCCGAGCACGCGTTGGGCCTGCCGACGCTCTACGCATCCGGGCGGGCCGGAATCGCGAGCACCGAGCAGCCCGCCGACGGTGAGGCGCCGGCCGGCGCCAACCTGGACCCGCTGTTCGAGGTCCTGATGGAACACATCCCGCCCCCGGTCGGCGACCCGGAGGCGCCGCTGCAGGCGTTGGTGACCAACCTCGACGCGTCGGCCTTCCTGGGCCGGCTCGCCCTGGTCCGCATCTATAAGGGAAAGCTGCGCAAGGGCCATCAGGTGGCGTGGATGCGTGAGGTGGATGGGCTGCCCGTCATCACCAACGCCAAGATCACCGAGTTGCTCGTCACAGAGGGGGTCGAGCGCACTGCCACCGACGAGGCGGTCGCCGGCGACATCGTGGCGGTGGCTGGGTTGCCCGAGATAATGATCGGCGACACGCTGGCCGATCCCGATCATGCCCATGCGCTGCCGCGTATCCACGTCGACGAACCGGCCATCTCGGTGACGATCGGTACCAACACGTCGCCGCTGGCGGGCAAGGTGTC
>JAVROG010000516.1:0-4922 GCA_032162865.1 Mycobacterium sp.
TGGGTTGCGGGTCGCCCCCGACCACCGTGCTGCCCACCGATCCCAGCGTCGCGTTCATCGCGTTCACCGCGGCCGCCGCGTCAGGCAGCACGAAGACATTGAGATTTATGACTCTGGCGCCGGTCGAGTTGGTGAACGATGCCTGCGCTCCCGGTGAACCCACAGTCGGGCTTGGCGGCTTGCCGACCGAAAACGGTTCAGGCGACACAGCGCTGATGTCGGCGACCGGAACCACCAGGTTGGTGTAATCGGGGCCCGCCGGCTTGGCCGATGCTGACGAGCGGGCTACCGCCGACGGAGCCGCTTTGCAGTCACCGCCACATGCGGGAACCAAGGTGCCCAACGCTATGCCTGCTGAAAGGCCCAGCGCCACAATTGCCACCGTCTTCATCCGTCACTCCCGACCTAGCGCGAAGCCTTCTTGCGTTCGATATCGGCCAGGGCAGCGGCCAATTCGGCCCGCTGAGCGGCTGAAGTCTCCCAGGACAGCTTCCGGTTCTTGACCACCTTGGCCGGCGCCCCGACCGCGATCGAATAATCCGGCACGACTCCCCGGACCACTGCGTGCGACCCCAGCACGCAACCGCGTCCGACGGCCGTGCCACGCAGCACCGACACCTTTACCCCGACCCAGGTGTCGGGCCCAATGCGCACCGGCGACTTGATGATGCCCGGATCTTTGATAGGCAACGTGATGTCGTCTATCCGGTGGTCGAAATCGCAGACGTAGCACCAGTCGGCCATCAGAGCCGAGTCGCCAAGCTCGATGTCGAGGTAGCAGTTGATCACGTTGTCGCGGCCCAGAACCACCTTGTCGCCGAAACGCAGCGAGCCCTCGTGCGCGCGGATCGTGTTCTTGTCACCGATGTGCACCCAGCGGCCGATCTCGAGCTGAGCGAGTTCGGGTGTGCAGTGAATCTCGACATTCTTGCCCAGGAACACCATGCCGCGGGTGATGATGTGCGGATTTTGCAGCTTGAACTTCAGCAGCCGCCAATATCGCACGAGGTACCACGGCGTGTATGCGCGGTTGCGCAATGCCCATCTGAGCGACGCCAGAGTAAGGAAGTGGGCCTGACGCGGATCCCTGAGTCGCCCTCCGCGCCACCGGCGATGGAGCGGAGCACCCCACATGCTCGTCATGGCCCGAAAGCCTAGCCCGACGACGATGCGCGCCGGAACGGCGGGCTGAGGAGTCGGGCGATCGGACCTACGCGAGCGGCCACGGGTTACCCTCACCTGTACTCGATCGCTGCTGCGGCGGCCGTTGCTCAAGGCCGCGAAAGGATAATGTGTTCGCGCGACGTCTCCTGGCGGCCGTTTCGGCGGCTGTGCTCACGGTCGGCATCGGCGGTTGCGGCAACACGGACTCCTGGGTGGATTCGGCGCCCGCGCCTGGCTGGCCCGCGCAGTACGGTGACGCCGCCAACAGCAGCTACACGCCGACAGCAGGAGCCACCAAACTCACCCTGCGGTGGTCGCGTTCGGCCAAGGGAAGCTTGGCGGCCGGGCCGGCGCTCGGCGCACGCGGTTTTCTCGCGGTGAATGCCCAGACACCGGCCGGATGCTCCTTCATGGAATGGGAGATCGGCAACGGCCGGCAACGCTGGTGCACGCGACTGGCGCAGGGCGGCGGCTTCGGTGGCCCGTTGTTCGACGGCTTCGACAACCTTTACGTCGGGCAGCCGGGCGCGATCATCTCCTTCCCGCCGACGCAGTGGACGCGCTGGCGGGAGCCGGTGATCGGTATGCCGACCACCCCGCGATTCCTGGGCGACGGCCACTTGCTGGTGAGTACACATCTGGGTCAGGTCCTGGTTTTCGACACCCACCGCGGTGCGGTGGTCGGCACAGCCCTGGACCTGGTGGAGGGCGTCGATCCCGCCGATGCGATGCGTGGGCTGGCCGACTGCGCGCCGGCCCGTCCGGCCTGCCCGGTCGCGGCCGCCCCCGCATTCTCGGAAGCCAGCGGAACAGTGGTGGTCAGCGTGTGGCAGCCCGGAGCACCGGCCCCGGGGGCGGTCGGGCTGAAGTACCACGCGGGGCAGCTGGCCCGCGAGTGGACCAGCGACGCCGTCGGCGCCGGTGTACTTGGCAGCCCGGTGTTGTCCGCCGACGGATCCACGGTCTACGTCAACGGCCGCGACCAACGGTTGTGGGCACTGCACGCCGCTGAAGGCAAAGTGAAATGGTCGGTGCCGCTTGGATTTTCGGCACAAACACCGCCCGCGGTCACCCCGCAGGGCCTGATCGTGTCCGGTGGCGGACCCGATACCCGGCTGGCGGCGTTCCGGGATGCCGGTGACCACGCCGAGGCGGCCTGGCGACGCGATGACGTCACACCGCTATCGACGTCGTCCCTGGCCGGCACCGGCGTCGGCTACACCGTGGTTGCCGGTCCACCGCAAGACGGCGGTCCCGGTACGTCGCTGCTGGTCTTCGATCCCGGCAACGGGCATACGACCAACAGCTATCCGCTTCCGGCGGCCACCGGCTCTCCCGTCGGGGTTTCGGTGGGCAAGGATCGGCGGGTGGTGGTCAGTACCAGCGACGGCCAGATCTACAGCTTCGACCCTGCCTAGGAGGCGGCCCGACAGTCGACGCCCGCCTGCGAAGGCGCCGGTGCTGTCGTTATGTAAGCGGGCGGCGACGGCTCCTGCGGCGACGCTGCAGAGCAGACTGGGAGTAGTTGTTTAGCCAGCTCGCGAAGCTTTTTGCGGGCACAATCGAGGGTGTCAGACGGCAGACCCGCTTGCACAGACGCGCGGGCGGAAGGGTTCAGGTCGCCGAGTGTTAAAAGGCGGCAATAGGAGCCGCCAGTCTGGCTGGGCGGCACCTCCGACAAGTCGAATCCCTTCACACACCCATAAGAGTGCGGCTCGTGCAGCGAGAAGCCAAGCAATGAACCCTGGACGCCTTGCATCACCGCGACCTTGCCGTTATACGTGGCGACGTAATACTTGCTGCCAATAACCGCGCGAGCGGTCAGCAAGCCGATCACCATGACCAGCACCGCCGTCATAGCAGCCCCGATAATCCATACTTTGCGCCTGCTGCGGACCGGCCCGTGACGCACCGGCCGAACGTGGTGCTCCGGGGGCCGAGAAACCACGGGTCGCTGTTCGGTGGGCGGAGTTGCAGGGGGTGGTGTCGACGGCGTGGGTCGCGCTGGGAATCCAACGACCGCGGGGGCTGGTCGCGGCGCCGGTTGCGTGATGGCTGTGCGTGCCGCTGTCGCAAGCTCCAAGCTTGTCTGATAGCGCTGGTCGGGTTCTTTGGCCATGCCCTTGGCGATCACGCCGTCCAGGTTGGCCGGCACACCGGGGCGAAGCATCGACGGTTGCGGCGGCGGGGTGAACTTGTGACCGGTGTATTGCTGCTCGAGGCTGTTTCCGCGGAATGGCGGAGCGCCAGTCAAGCATTCGTGGAGGACACACGCCAACGCATAAATATCGGCGCGCCAGTCGGCATCGTCACCGAAGCGCTCCGGAGCCATGTAAGCCCAACTGCCCACCACCCCGCCGGTGCCGGTCAACCTCGTCTCGTCGGCGGCGCGGGCAATCCCGAAGTCGATCAGGTAGGCAAAGTCGTTTCGGGTGATCAAGATGTTCGACGGCTTGACGTCGCGGTGAACCAGACTCACCTGGTGGGCCGCATCCAGCGCCGAAGCCACCTGCTCGACAATCTTCACCGCACGCGCGGGATCTAGCGGACCGTCGGCCAGCACGGCCTCCAAATCACGACCCTGGACCAGCCGCATGTCGACATACAGCCGACCATCAATCTCGCCGAAGTTGTGAATCGGCACCACGTGCGGATCGGTCAGGCCCGCCGCCGCGTAGGCCTCCCGCAGGAATCGCTGCTGGAACTTCTGGTCGCTGGCCATCGACGAAAGCACCACCTTGAGAGCTACCTCTCGGCGCTTGGTGGTGTCGTATGCTCGCCAGACCTCACCCATGCCGCCACGGCCCAGCAGCTCCACCAGCTGGTAGCGCCCGAACGATGTCCCCTCCACCGGCGGCCCCTAAACCGCCAGCGGCGGGATTGCGCTGCGTGGCACCTGGACCTGGGTGGCGCCGGCGAACGACGGCAGCAACTCGCCCTGAGCGAAGTAGAAGATCAGCTGGTCGTCGGTGATGGCGAAGTTCTGATAGTTGGACGGATCGTGACCCGCGCCCGACGAGATCGCCACGCCCTGCCCGCTCTGGTGTTCCAGCTCGCGCTGAACGATCGGGAAGATGGCGTCAAGCGGCGCGGTGTTCGGCGCGAACAGCGTGTCGAAGGTGATGGGCGCCTTGGCGCTCAGGTTGTAGTTGAAGGCCTTGTACCAGGTGGATGGGTGCGCGCCGCCGAGATCCTGAAAGAACTTGAGCGCCACGCTGCGGGTGTTGTGTGGCGGCTGGCCGGCGCTGTGCTGTTCGTTGGTGGCATCCATCTGATAGGGCTGCTCGCGCCGTCCGGAGCCCTGCGCGACGTTGACGAACCCGTCGCGGTTCTGCGTGATGTAGTCGGTCAGCACCTGCTGATCCGGGTAATCGATGGGAAACGTCATGTCCAGCGTGTACATGGCGCCGGACTGATGGATGTGGCAAATCTGGGCAGCCTCGACGGTGCCACCCAAGCCGGCACACGACGGCGGCGCGGCGTTAGCCGGCCAAGCCGCGACGGCCGCAAACGCCAGCCCAGCGGCCGCTGTCAGATAACGCATCGTCGTCTTGTCCTTCTACAAGTGCCCACACACCAAGAAGGCTTTGGCGCCCTCATGGGGTAATCGCCGTCAGCGTACCTGGCGTTACCGGGAGGGACGGCAAACATAAGCCAGGCCTTGACTGCCGGCACCCGGACCGATGCGGGCGATGATTACGGCCAGCGCTGCGCTGCCGCGTAATCGCAGTCTTCGGCGCAAAGCATCGGGATCCACC
>JAVROG010000517.1:0-8537 GCA_032162865.1 Mycobacterium sp.
CGCTCGGCTACACCGTCACGCTCACACCGCTCGCCGAGACCGCATAACCAGCAGCCTGCGGTCCATCAGTGGTCACCCGCTCGCGGTCACCATATTTTCGTATCAGGGCGATCGAGCATCGCCTCTCGTCGGCTACCCGCGATCGGCGGGCACTGGACATGTATCGCGCTTGAGGTGGATGTCGAGTTGCTCAACTGAGGAACACAGATCACCTGCGGGCAAACTCGGCGCGTTCAAGACCATGGTGTCGACCGTTCAGCATCAACGCGGCGGCGATTAGCGCCAAACCCGAGATGATCCCGCCGCCGCCTTCACTCAACACCCAAAGGTCCTGGTATTGGACTAGATGCGGCGCGGCGGCCAACGCGAGGACGGCAATGCCCAACAAAAGGAAGCGGAGCTGGTTGCCTTTGGACGGCGCCAAACCACGCCAGCACCCGACAATCAGCAGCGCACCGCCCAACAGAGCGATGTACTGCATCTCACCTTTCTTGGCCGTCACCGACGCTCCGGAGTGGATAGCCAGCTCCATGGCAAAGAGACCGAACGACAGAAGTCCCGCGCCAATCAGTGCCAGCCGCCCGGCCGACGCCCGCCGCGCAGAAATGAGCGCTAACAGGATCAGCACGACCCCGACCACCGCAATGGCGATGAGCAATGTCCTCGCACTGGAGTAAGCCTGCGTGTTGTTGTGGAAGCGTAATGGTTGGTATGCGACGTAGTCGTAGTACTGCCGGTAGTAGCTGCTGTAATAGCTGCCGTCGAGCCGCCAGGTGACCAGGGCTGCGCAGATCAACGCCACCAGCAGGACGAGACCGACCCGCGCCACATTGCCGAAGATCCGATCTGCTCTGCCAGCCGGCGGCCGTTGGGCGGGGCGCTCTGGCCGTTCGACCGCCGTGTCAGTTTCGGGGTTGGCAAAATGCCGCACCCGTGGGCCGGGTGGCGGGATTCGCGCGGGTATCGTCGGCGCCAAGAACTCGCGGTCCGGACCCCGCGACACGTGAGCTGGCGGTGACAGCACCGCGGCCGCGGCCGCGGCCAACGCACCGCAGCTGGGGTACCGGTCATCCCGATTTTTGGCCAACGCCTGGCCGATCACCGCATCGAACCCCGGTGCCACGCCCGGCCGCACCAAACTCGCTCTCGGCACCGGCATCGCCAGGTGTCCGTGCATCAACTGCGGCAGCGACGTACCGGGAAAGGGTAGTTGCCCGGTCAGCAGATGGAACAACGTGCAGCCCAACGAATACACATCGGCCCGCGCATCCAACACCTTGCCTTCGAACTGCTCGGGTGCGGCGTACTGCAGACTGGCTACCAGCATCCCAGTTTGGGTGAAACGTGTCTCCGACAACGTCTTGGCGATGCCGAAATCCGCTAGCAGCACCCGTCCCGCCCGGCCGGGACTGTCGTGCTCGAGCAAAATGTTGTCGGGTTTCACATCACGGTGCAGCACCCCCTTGCTGTGCGCGTAGTCCAGCGCCTTCGCCGTCTCGGTGACGACGAACACCGCCCGCTCCGCACGCACCGGCCCCTGACGGACCACTTGCTCGGCGCTGGTGCCCTCGACGTATTGCATGACGATCCACAACTGGTCGTCGTCTTGGCCACGGTCCTGGACACCGACAATGTTGGGATGATTCAGACGGGCTACGTTCTCGGCTTCCGACTCGAAACGTGAGCGCACATAGTCATTACCGGTCAACTCGCCGTGCAAAAGCTTCAACGCGACGCGCAGCGGCAACCGCGGGTGCGTCGCCAGATAAACCGCACCCATTCCGCCGACGCCGAGCAGCCGTTCGATGGTGTAACCCGCGAACACTGCGCCCGGCGTCAACACCGTACGCCCGACCATTCACTTACCGCCTTACCAGCGAACGCGACACCCGTCCTGCAACCGCGTTCATCAGACTGCGCCAATTATTACCCGAACGCTATCCGGTTCGGCGGCCGAGAGCAGTGGAGTTGCCGCGTTTGAGTAATCCGTAAACAGTTCTCGGCACAACGCTCCGATCGGCACGACTCTGCAGCACCAAGTCAATGCGCGATAATTCGCCGTCGCCGAGGCCCACGAAACCGGGATCAGCCCCCGCGAGCTGACCGGCGCATGTCGCGCTCGCGTGACGGTCGGCGTTGAACGCCACGCTGACGTGGCCGTGCGCAAGTTAGACCGGCAGCAGCTGGTCGATCACCGCGGCCAGCTGTTTGGCCGACCGGCATTCGTGCATTTTGATGACTTCCTCATAGCGCGGCACCGCCGAATCACCGCTGCCCCAGAGGTGTCTGGGTTCGGGGTTGAGCCAGTGCGCGTGCCGGGCGGCAGTCACCATGTCGGCCAGCACATCGACCGCCGGGTTGCGATAATTGGTGCGGCCGTCGCCGAGCACCAGCAGCGAGCTGCGCGGTGAGAGCACATTGGGGTTCGCCTGCACGAAAGTCTCGAACGCGTTGCCGTAATCGGAGTGACCGTCGCGGGCATACACGCCGGCCTCCCGGGTGATCCGCTGAATCGCCACGGCCAGGTCGGCCTCCGGGCCGAACATGTGCGTGACCTCGTCGGTGGTGTCGATGAATGCGAACACCCGTACTCTCGAAAACTGTTGCCGCAGAGCGTGCACCAGCAACAGGGTGAAGTGGCTGAAACCGGCAACCGACCCCGACACGTCGCAGAGCACCACCAATTCCGGACGCGCCGGGCGGGGTTTCTTCAAGACGACGTCGATCGGCACGCCACCGGTGGACATCGATTTACGCAACGTCTTGCGCAGATCGATCGACCCGGCACGGGAGCGACGCCTTCGGGCCGCAAGTCGGGTGGCCAGTGTGCGGGCCAGTGGCGCGACCACGCGGCGCATCTGACGCAACTGATCACCGGATGCGCGCAGGAATTCGACGTTCTCGGAAAGCTGTGGGATGCCGTACATCTGGACGTGGTCTCGGCCCAATTGTTCGGCGGTACGCCGCTTTGTCTCCGCGTCGACCATTTTGCGCAACTGCGAAATCTTCTGCGCAGCAATTGCTTTGGCAATTTGCTCCTGGCTTGGTGAGGGCTCGTCACCGTACGGGGCGAGCAGTCCCGCCAGCAGCTTGCCTTCCAGTTCGTCCAGCGCCATCGATTTGAGCGCCTGGTAGGACGAGAATGACGGGCCGCGGCTGGAATTGTATTTTCCGTAAGCCTCGACGATCCGGGCGATCATCCTGACCAGTCGCTCGTCCATGTCGGCGAGGTCCGGGTTCTCGGTCAACAGATCCAGCAGCATCTGCCGCATCGCCTCGACGTCATCTGGCGGGAGTGAATCGGAATCGTCCGCCTCATCATCTGAGACCACCGCCCGCGCACCCATGGCCGCGGGAAACCACAGGTCGAACATCGCGTCGTAGGTATCACGGTGATCCGGCCGGCGCAACACCGCACACGCGATCCCCTCGCGCAGCACCTCACGATCGCCCAGACCCAGTGTGGCCATCACCCGGCCGGCGTCCACCGTCTCCGATGGGCCCACCGAAATTCCGCTCCCGCGAAGCGCTTCCACGAACCCGACCAGGTGACCGGGCAGCCCGAAGGGCGCGAGCGGCCGGGACGGACGGATACGACGAGTGGCCATCAGTTCAGCCTCAATTCCCCGGCCGCGCGCTGTTGGTCGGATTGGTGTTTGAGGATCACGCCGAGCGTGGCGGCCACGACGGCGTCGTCGATGGTGTCCAGACCCAACGCGAGCAACGTACGGCCCCAGTCGATCGTCTCGGCGATCGAGGGCACCTTCTTGAGCTGCATTCCACGCAGCACCCCGATGATGCGCACCAGCTCCTCGGCCAGATGTCCGGGCAACTCGGGAACACGCGACAACAGAATGCGGCGTTCCAGTTCTGGAGTCGGGAAGTCGATGTGCAGGAACAGGCAGCGACGCTTGAGTGCCTCGGACAGCTCGCGGGTCGCATTGGAGGTCAGCACCACCAACGGCGTCCGGGTCGCGGTGATCGTGCCCAGCTCGGGCACCGTCACCGCGAAATCGGAGAGCACCTCCAGCAACAGGCCTTCGATCTCGATGTCGGCCTTGTCGGTTTCATCGATCAGCAGCACGGTCGGCTCGGTGCGCCTGATCGCCGTCAGCAGCGGACGCTGCAGCAGGAATTCCTCGCTGAACACGTCGTCTTTGGTGGACTCCCAGTCGCCCGAGCCGGACTGAATGCGCAGGATCTGCTTGGCATGGTTCCACTCATAGAGCGCGCGGGCCTCGTCGACGCCCTCGTAACACTGCAGGCGGACCAGGCCGGACCCGGTGGCTTGGGCGACAGCGCGGGCCAGTTCGGTCTTGCCGACACCGGCCGGCCCTTCCACCAGCAACGGCTTTCCGAGCCGGTCGGCCAGAAACACCGCTGTCGCGGTGGCGGTGTCGGGCAGGTAGCCGGTCTCCGCGAGTCGTCGCGAGACGTCGGGGATGTCGGCGAACAACGGCACGGGCCGTGCGGGCACGCTCATGAAATCTCCTTGCGTTTAGGCCGGACGGGTTTGGCCGTCACCCCACACGATCCACTTGGTCGAGGTTAATTCCGGCAGTCCCATCGGGCCGCGGGCGTGCAGTTTCTGGGTGGAGATGCCGATCTCGGCACCGAAGCCGAACTGCTCACCGTCGGTGAACGCGGTCGAGGCGTTGACCATCACCGCGGCGGCATCGACCTGTTCGGTAAATCGTTGTGCCGCAGCCAGATTGGTGGTGATGATGGCTTCGGTGTGCCCGGTGCCGTACTCGTTGATGTGGGCGATGGCGGCGTCCACTCCGTCGACCACCGCCACCGCGATGTCCATCGCCAGGTACTCGCGACGCAGGTCGTCCTCGGCGGCTTTTTCGAAGGCATCGCCATGCACTGCCACGCCGGCATCCTGCAGCGCGTTCAGCAGGCGCGGCATCGCCTGCCCGGCGATCGCGGAGTCGACCAGCAGGGTCTCGGCGGCGTTGCAGACGCTGGGCCGACGGGTCTTGGAGTTCAGCAGGATGCGCTCGGCGACATCAAGATCGGCGGCTTCATGGACATAAACGTGACAGTTGCCGACGCCGGTCTCGATCGTGGGTATCTGAGCGTCCCGCACCACTGCCTCGATCAGCCCCGCTCCCCCGCGTGGGATCGCGACGTCGACCAGGCCTCGCGCCTGAATGAGGTGGGTAACGGTGGCGCGGTCCGCCGACGACAGCAGTTGGACGGCGTCGGCGGGCAGATCCAGGCCGACCAGGGCGCCGCGTAGCACCGCGACCAGCGCCTCGTTGGACTTCGACGCTGACGAGCTGCCACGCAGCAGCGCGGCGTTACCGGACTTCAGCGTCAATCCAAAAGCGTCAACGGTCACGTTGGGGCGGCCCTCATAGATCATTCCGACCACACCGAGTGGGACGCGCTGCTGCCGTAGCCGCAACCCGTTGGGCAGGGTGGAGCCACGCAGCACTTCACCGACCGGATCGGGCAGGCCCGCGACCTGCCGCAGACCGGCGGCGATGCCGTCGACGCGCTGCGGGTTCAGCTCCAACCTGTCGAGCATCGCGGCGGGAGTGCCGGCGGCCCGGGCCGCGTCGAGGTCTTCGGCGTTGGCGGCCAGGATCTGCTCGGCGTGCGCGAGGATCTCGTCGGCGGCGGCGTGCAGCGCCCGGTCTTTGACTGCCGTCGGCACCGAGGCCAGGATGCGGGCGGCCACCCGGGCGCGGCGAGCGGCGTCGTGTACGTCTTGGCGCAAGTCTGAAACCGCGGGAGCTTGCACACTCATCGGCCCAGGATATCGGGCTTAACCCTGCTCAGTGCGCCTGGGTCAGCCGGATTTTGCCTTCCACCACTGATAAAGGCTGTCAATGTCGTTGCCCACTACCAAGCCAACCCGCAATTTGGAATCGTCACTCCAAACGACGATCGGGTGGTTGACCGAGTCCATCGGTAGGGTGGCGCATTCCACCTGGCCCCCGGTCTTGCCGCTGCTGCCGTAGGTCCACGACCCCGGCGAGACCTGGTTACCCGGGCAGGACGACGCGATGGTGATCTTGTCGCCACCGAGTTGCTTGAACCCAGTTTGCATGTCGTCGAGATTCCCGTACAGCCCGAACGCGGCCTCGCTTGGTCCGCCCGCCACACTGCTTTTGTCGCAGGTCACTTTTTCGATAGCTGGCGACTTCGCCGGTTTGACTTCGCAGTTGCTGGACGAAAAGCCCTCGGGCAACATTCCCATCAGTTTGCTCGGCTCCGCCGACGCAGTCGCGGCGACGCACGCGCCGGGACCAAGCATCGCGGCAACCACGATCACTTTGGTTGCGCACATGAAACGCGACATAGCAAACAGCCTTTCGTCTCAGGTAGTACCGGGCGCTAGGCCCCGACCCGTTCGCGGATCTGCCTGGCAAACGTTAGCGCGAACCGGTCGAGCCCCGCGGCGGTTCCTCAGAAAAATGCTGCGCCGCCGGACGGGCCGTTTAACCGACAGGTTCACGACGGGTAACCCGTCGTGCCTTACGTTGCCGCTCTTCAATGAGCCGGCCCAGGTCCTGCAGCAGCAGCGGCTTGTTCATCACGATCTTTTCCAGGTGTTCGCGGTCGATCTCCAGCGCGGTCACTTCTTCGAGTGCGTAGGCGCCGGCGAGGTTTGCCTGCCGAGTCAGCGCGGTGATACCGATGAAGGACCCTTGTTGCAGTGTGCTGACGGGAACGACGACACCGTCCTCGTCGATCGCGGTCAGCTGCACGCTGCCGGCGACCAGGAACGTCATCGCTGTCGGCACTGTTCCCGGGTATTGGACGATCTCATCGGCGCCGTACCGGACGATCGTGGCGTACGGGGCCAGCAATTGTTGATCGGCGAGGGTCAGCCGCAGTTCGGTCGCGACCACGGTGCGCAATGCCTTCCTGACGCGTTCGGGCGTCGAGAAGTCGTCGTCATCGCCGTCCAGATGCAACTCCTGCCGACGCGCGGCGTACCAGATCCAGCGCACAAAGGTCGATTGGCTGGCTCCCTCGTCAGCGGGCGAGCTGACCCTGATTGTGGTTTTGTACTGGCCACCGCCCAGGGCAACCGAGGTCGGCACGGTGCCGGGCGTGATCAGCGGGAGCGCGCTGGCCACCAGCGAGAGCATTGCGCACACCTTGTCCGGCGGATCAACCGTCGAGAACGTGGTGGTGAACGAACACTTGTACGGCCCGGCGGGTCGGCTGAGATTGGTGAACGCGGTGGTGGCCAACATCGAATTCGGCATGATCCGAAGTCCTCCGCCGGTCTGAATGTGAACGGCGCGCCAGTTCACTTCGATGACTCGTCCGCGCGTCGTCTGTGTGTCCAGCCAGTCGTTGATCCGGAACGGCTGCTCGAAGAGCATGAACAACCCCGACACGATCTGGCCGACGGAGTTTTGCAGCATCAGGCCGATCACGAGCGAGGTGATGCCCAGCGCGGTGAACACTCCGGCGACGCGCACGCCCCAGATGTAGGACAAGATCACGGCCAGGCCCAGCCCGATCAGTGCGAAGCGGCCGACGTCCAGGAAGATCGCGGGCACTCGCTTGCGCCAACTCTCTTCGGGAGCGCCTTCGAACACCGTGGCGTTGAGTCCGGACAGCAACAGCACCAGCACCAGAAAGCCGAAAACCGTTGTGAGCATTCGCACTGGGACGTCGCCAGCCGA
Source organism: Mycobacterium sp. (assembly GCA_032162865.1). Taxonomy (GTDB): domain Bacteria; phylum Actinomycetota; class Actinomycetes; order Mycobacteriales; family Mycobacteriaceae; genus Mycobacterium. The sequence goes on from JAVROG010000517.1 coordinate 7,656, forward strand.
TATTTGCGAAGCCTTGACAAGCAGCAGCAAGAGTGCCCCGAGCGGCAGCAGCCAGTTGCGCAGCATGCCGACCTGTCGCGCCAGGCGGCTTTTCCTGCGGAGGAGGGTGTGGTGTAGCTCGGTCAGCAGGATCAGCCCGACCGGAAACCCGATCGCTACCACCATCGCCCAGTAGAACCACGACGAATGCCAGGGATTCATTTACCGCTCCACCAACCGGTAGATCGGCTGCTCAGTACCGCCGACCAAAATCGTGCCCGCCGGCGTGAAGTTTCGCGCATCGCGCGTCGCCTCGTAGACCTCTGACGCGACATAAATTCCGGACTGCGGTGCGCCACTGTGCATCTGGTAGGCCAGACTTACCGCGGCACCCCACATGTCATAGACGAGACCGGATTGACCCACCAACCCGCTGACGACGTTCCCGGTGTTGATACCGACCCGAAGGCCCAGATTGTGACGACTCTGCCCGTTGAACCGTGCAATGATGCGGCGCATCTCGAGGGCGAATTCAATGCTGCGATGAATGCTGTCCAGTCGTGGTGTGATCACGCCACAGCTGGCCAGATAACCGTTGTGGAAGGTGCGAATCCGTTCCACACCAAGGGCATCGGCCGCCGAATCGAACTGATGGAATAGGTCGTCGACGATTCCGACCAATTCGTGGCCGGAGAGATCGATGGAAATCTCGTCAACCCCAACGATATCGGCAAAGATGATGGCAACGTCGGAATGTTTCTGCGCGATCGTGGCTCCGCCTTCGCGGTACCGCTGGACCACCGACTCTGGCATCAGCGAGAGCAGCAGCCGATCGTTTTCTCTGCGCTGCTCGTTGAGGAGTTCCTCCTTGATCGCGAGATTTCGACTCATCTCGTTGAATGC
>JAVROG010000518.1:0-4704 GCA_032162865.1 Mycobacterium sp.
TGAGCCCCTCCACCAGATGCGCTTCCCAGAGCGGCCGGTGCCGGTCGAGCAGGCTGCCATGCAGTCGCGAGCACAGCTCTAACAGTTCACGTACCCGGCCCGGACGGGGCAGTGCGGAGCGGCGGAAGTGGTAGTCGAGTTCGACGTCTTGGTCCAGCGACCAGGCGAGGTTGGTAATGGGGCCGACAAACGCCGGATGTTTGCGGAACGTGGGCTGGATCTCGGTACAGCCGATCATCGATTCGTACGCCTCGGTCACAAAATTCTCGTCGGCGCGGTCGGGTGGCTGGAACAGCTGCAGGCTTCCGACGTGCATGGGATGTTCACGCGACTCGCCAAGGAGAAACATTGAATCGGCTGGTGCGATCAGTTTCATGGATCCTCGTTTTCGCTTAGACGCGTGATGAACCTCGTGTGAATAGCCACCTGTTGCGTTTCGCACACATTTGGATGACTTTTTTGGCTGCCGCGTTTGACCGTCGGCGCTGGCGGGAAGCTTAACGCGGGTGGGCCTCAGTGTCGCTGTTACGGGACCAACCGGCGAGATCGGTATCTCCGCTGTCACTGCCCTGGAGCGCGAACCCACCGTCGACAAGATCATCGGCATGGCCCGCCGGCCCTTCGACCCGTCGCCGTACGGGTGGACGAAAACGGTCTACAAGCAGGGCGACATCCTGGATCGCGATGCGGTCGACGAACTGGTCGCGCAAGCCGACGTGGTGATCCACCTGGCATTCATCATCATGGGGTCGCGCGAGGAGAGCGAACGGGTCAACCTGCAGGGCACCCGCAATGTTTTCGAAGCAACCGTCGCAGCGCAGCGTCCACGACGGCTCGTGTACACCTCGTCGGTCGCGGCCTACGGGTACCACGCCGACAACCCGGTGCCACTCACCGAGGACGTGCCGCCGCGCGGATCCCCTGAGCACTATTACTCCGAGCAGAAGGCTGCGCTGGAAGCTGTGCTCGCCGACGTCACCGAAGGCTCGTCGCTGGAAGTGTTCGTGCTGCGGCCCAGCATCGTGGCCGGGCCCGAGGCCCCCGCGCTGGCCGACGCGATGCCGTGGAACAAACTGCCCGCCCCGCTGCGCGCGGTAACCAAGGCCGTGCCGATGCTCAAGCCGGTGGTTCCGGATCCGGGTATTCCGTTGCAGCTCGTCCACCACGACGATGTCGCGTCGGCGATCGCGCTCGCCGCCACCACCCCGGCGCCGCCCGGTGCGTACAACATCGCCGGTGACGGGGTGGTGACGGTCTCAGACGTGGCCAAGGCGCTGGGCGGCCGGCCGGTCCGGGTCCCGGCCGTGACTGCCACGGCAGCGTCTGCGGCGATAGCGCGGCTGCCCGTCGTCCCGTCCATGCTCGAATGGCTGCATATTGGGCGCACATCGGTGGTGATGGACACCACCAAAGCGCAGCGGGATCTCGGCTGGCACCCAACGCACTCGTCGGCGGACACCCTGGCGGCGTTGGCCGCCGCGCTGTGACGCTGGTCAGTCGGCGCGGCGCCGCCAAATATCGAGGTACCTTGAGGCCGTGAAGGTTCAACGCTCTACGGCGTCTCGCGATATCCCCGCCGGGTATGACGAGCACGCGGTGACGGTCGCGCCCCGGAAGCACGAGGCGGCCGGGGTGCGGGCGGTGATGGTCTCCATGCAGCGCGGGCTAGAGCAGATGGGCGCATTGCGTACCGCGGCGGCTCTGTCCCGGCTGAATCAGCGCAACGGCTTCGATTGCCCCGGCTGCGCGTGGCCGGAGGAGCACGGTGGACGCAAGATAGCCGAGTTCTGCGAGAACGGGGCCAAGGCCGTCGCCGAGGAGGCCACCAAGCGAACGGTCACGCCGGAGTTCTTCGCCCGGCACTCGATCGGCGAGCTGTCCGCAAAGCCCGAGTACTGGCTGTCCCAGCAGGGCCGACTCGCGCAACCGATGGTGCTGCGCCCCGGAGACGACCACTATCGCCCGATCGGCTGGGATGCCGCCTACCAGCTGATCGCCGACCAGCTCAACGCACTGGACAGCCCCAATCGGGCCGTGTTCTATACCTCGGGGCGCACCAGCAACGAGGCCGCATTCTGCTACCAGTTGCTGGTCCGAAGCTTCGGCACCAACAACCTGCCGGACTGTTCCAACATGTGCCACGAGTCGTCGGGCGCGGCGCTGACCGAGTCGATCGGGATCGGCAAGGGGTCGGTCACCGTCGAGGATGTCGAACTTGCCGACCTGATCATCATCGCCGGACAAAACCCGGGTAGCAATCACCCTCGGATGCTGATGGTCCTGGAGAAGGCGAAGGCAAACGGCGCCAAGATCATTGCGGTGAACCCACTGCCGGAGGCGGGGTTGATCCGGTTCAAAGATCCGCAGACGGTGAAGGGCGTGGTGGGACACGGTATTCCGATCGCCGACGAGTTCGCGCAGATCCGGCTCGGCGGCGACTTGGCTTTGTTCGCCGGGCTGGGCAGGTTATTGCTGGAGGCCGACGAACGCGATCCGGGCAGCGCTATCGACCGGGCATTCGTGGACCAGCACTGCGCCGGGTTCGACGAGTACCGGCGCCACACTTTGCAGACCGACATCGACACCGCGCTCGCCGCCACCGGGATCGAAAGAACGCAACTTGAACGCGTCGCCGCGATGTTGATGGCGTCGCAGCGCACGGTCGTCTGCTGGGCAATGGGCCTGACCCAGCACACCCATGCGGTCGCCACCATCGGCGAGATCACCAACCTGCTGTTGCTGCGCGGCATGATCGGCAAGCCGGGCGCAGGAGTGTGCCCGGTGCGCGGGCATTCCAACGTGCAGGGTGACCGCACGATGGGCATCTCGGAGAAAATGCCGGAGAAGTTCCTCGCCTCGCTGGATCGCGAGTTCGGCATTGCCAGCCCGCGCAAACACGGGTACCACACCGTCGACGCGATTCGTGCCATGCGCGACGGGCGGGCGTCCGTTTTCATCGGCATGGGTGGCAACTTCGCCTCAGCCACCCCCGACACCGGCGTCACGCATGCCGCTTTGCGCAGTTGCGCGTTGACTGTACAGATTTCGACCAAGCTCAATCGCAGCCATCTGGTTCATGGCGAGACCGCGCTGATCCTGCCGACACTGGGCCGCACCGACCGTGACCTCCGTGACGGTCGCAAACAGCTTGTCTCGGTTGAGGATTCGATGTCGATGGTGCACCTGTCGCGGGGCAGCCTGCATCCGCCGAGCGACCAGGTGCGCAGCGAGGTGGGAATTGTCTGCCAGTTGGCCCGTACGCTGCTCGGGCCGGAGCATCCGGTGCCCTGGGAGCGGTTCTCCGATGACTACGACACCATTCGGGACGCGATCGCCGCGGTGGTGCCCGGCTGTGCCGACTACAACCGTAAGGTGCGTCAGCCCGACGGGTTCCAGCTGCCGCACCCGCCGCGTGATGCGCGCGAATTCCACACCAGCACGGGAAAAGCCAACTTTGTGATAAATCCGTTGCAGTGGGTGCCGGTGCCGCCGGGCCGCCTGGTGCTGCAGACGCTGCGCAGCCACGACCAGTACAACACCACGATCTACGGGCTGAACGACCAATATCGCGGAGTGAAGGGCGGTCGCCGCGTGGTGTTCATCAACCCCGCCGATATCGAGGCACTGGGTTTGACTGCCGGCGACCGCGTCGACCTGGTGTCGGAGTGGACCGACGCCGAAAGTCGGCTACACGAACGGCGCGCGAAAGATTTTCTGGTGGTGGAGTATTCGACTCCGGTCGGCAACGCCGCGGCCTACTATCCGGAGACCAATTCACTGGTTCCGCTTGATCACACCGCAGCCAAGTCGAACACGCCGGTGTCCAAGGCGATCATCATCCGAGTGGAGTCCGCCTCCTAGTGCGGCACGTAACTGAGCGTCGGCGGGTCAAGCATCTCGCCGCCGACCAAGCAATCACCCGACCGGAAACCCTGGCCGTCGAGGAACCGCTGGAGATCCGTGTCAACGGGGCGCCTGTCACCGTGACCATGCGCACACCCGGATCGGATATCGAACTCGCGCAAGGATTTCTGCTTACCGAGGGAGTCGTCGCGGGTCGCGAGGATGTGCAGACCATCCGCTACTGCGACGGACGCGGTGCGGACGGCGCCAATACCTACAACGTTCTCGACGTGACACTGGCCCCCGGCGTCACGATGCCCGACCTGGATGTCACCCGCAATTTCTACACCACGTCGTCGTGCGGGGTGTGCGGCAAGGCCTCGCTGGAAGCGGTCCGGCTGATCAGCCGCTTCTCGCCCGGCGATGATCCTGCGACGGTGGCCGCTTCCACGTTGAAGGCGATGCCGGACCAATTGCGAAGTGCCCAAAAGGTTTTCGCGAGCACCGGTGGGCTGCACGCTGCGGCGTTGTTCGGCGTGGACGGCACTAGGTACATCGTGCGGGAGGACATCGGCCGACACAATGCGGTCGACAAGGTCATCGGCTGGGCGCTGGAACACGACCGGATCCCTATGGGCGCCTCGGTGCTGCTGGTCAGTGGCCGAGCATCTTTCGAGTTGACCCAGAAGGCGCTGATGGCCGGAATTCCCGTGCTGGCTGCCGTTTCCGCGCCATCGTCGTTGGCGGTTTCGTTGGCCGAGGAGTCCGGGATCACGCTGGTGGCGTTTCTGCGCGAGGACTCGATGAACGTCTACACCCGGGCGGACCGCATCAGCTAGACATCCCAGGCCCATTAGTTGC
>JAVROG010000519.1:0-14236 GCA_032162865.1 Mycobacterium sp.
TGTGCCACTGGTTGGCGCCGCCGCCACCGACGGCTTCCAGCCGCATCACCTTGCTTCCCTCGAACTTCAGCGTCGGATGCGGAGTTGTCGGCACGCCCAGGCTCTGGGCGAAGGCGTAATGGGAGTCGTCGTCGAGGTGATGCTGGCCCCGGAAGAACACCACTTTGTGCGTGACTAGCGCTTGGTTGATGGCGGCCGCGGTCTCAGCATCGAGTTCACCGAGTCTCACGCCATCGACGCGTGCACCAATGTTCTCGCCCAGCTTCACCACACGAAGATCGCTACTCATAGCCGTGCCTTTCACGTATTCCTTTGTAGATGTAGTCGACTGTATACACACCGGTCGTTGCTGACCGTATACAGATGACTACACCGAAAGCAACGGCGTGTGGCTTCCGCCTCCGCCACTATCACCATGAAACCCGATGGTGGGCTGCCGTCTCACCACGAAACCCCAGGCCAAAGCCATTTTCGCTGGCTGGGCCCCCACGTTGTGGACACGGGTCCCGTTGTGATCAATCGGAGGAAAAGACCACTCGATGCAGGTCGCAACCTTGAGTGTTTGCTGGCATCATTGCTGACCATGTCGGCCGAGGTTGCCACGCCCGTAATGGTCCGTTCCGACTGGACCTTGCTGGTCCTCTCGGGGGGATTGACGTTCTGCGCAGGACTCGCCCATTTCGGCGGCTGGGGCTCGGTGCTGACGTTCGTACTCGCAGCCGCTGCGGTCGGCGTTCTCGCCGCGGTCGTCGGCCACTGTGTGGAACAGCTGGGCGACCGCTTCGGGCCCGGGGCCACCGGCGTGCTTCAGTCGGCGCTCGGCAACCTTCCCGAGCTGTTAATCTGCCTGTTCAGCCTCAAGCACGGCCTGGTCGACGTGGTCCGCGCCGCGCTGGTGGGGTCAGTCCTGGCCAACCTCTTGCTTGTGCTGGGGCTCGCCTTCGTGGCCGGCGGGCTGCGCCACGGCACCCAGCAGTTGGGCTCAGCCCGCGCGCGCGTGAGCACGGTCCTGATGCTGCTGTCGGTCACGGCGATGTCGATCCCCTCAGTGGCGTTCTGGATCCATAGCCCGGCCTCCAAGCACGAGGACGGTCTCTCGATCATTGTTTCGTTGCTGCTGCTCGCCCTGTTCTTCCTGTTCCTGCCGGCCTCGCTGCGCCGGGATCCCGACGATGCCGACGATGCCGACGATGCCGAGACCGCTGAATCGCACGAACAGCCGCGTTGGCCGGTCTGGCTCGCAATCGCCATGCTGGCCGTCGCCGGTGTGTTGGCCGCCTTCGTGTCGGAGTGGTTCGTGGATGCGCTGCAACCGGCGATGCACGCGCTGAACATCTCCGACGCGTTCGCGGGCCTGGTCGTGGTCGCGATCGCCGGCAATGCCGTGGAGAACTTTGTCGGCATCCAACTCGCTGCCAGGGGAAAGTCCGCGTACGCCTTCTCGGTGGTAATCAACTCCCCGCTCCAGATCTCGCTGGTGCTGGCGCCGCTCCTGGTTATCATTTCGCAGTTTGCCGGACTGGGCGCGCTGACTCTGGTCTTCAGCCCGATGCTGGTGGTGGCACTACTGCTCGCGGTGGTCCTTGCGGCCTTCATTTCATTCGACGGCGAATCGACCTGGCTCGAAGGTGCCAGCCTCGTCGTCCTCTACGGGATCATCGCGGCGTCGTTCTGGTGGGGCTGATCGGCAGCCCTGCGACTCGAATGTGGCCGAGACCCACAGAAACGGGCACGCTTCGATGCTGCCGTCGGCACATGAGGCTGAAGTCACGACCCGTGCTCGGGCGGACGCCGCCCCGACCGGCTAGGTTCAATTGGTGGCCCGGCACCCGATTCGTCCCCGCGGGACTCCAGGATCACCGCTTTGCTGGCCCGAGCCGGTGTCCGCGTGGAATACGGGCCGGGCGGGTTGCAGTTAGCAGGTAGACAACCTTGGCTGCCAGCCGTCCGTACACCGGGATGTCAGCGCCGATGTTCCAGACACAGGATCGTTGATCAAATGGTTCACTCCACTTGAAAGGAACGCCCATGGCACGCGGCGCCGCTACGACAGCAAGTTCATTACTACGGCGGCTTCGCTGGCTGTCCGCGATGACACTTACGGCGGCGGCAGTGGTAGGACCGCAGGCCACAGGCACGGCGGCTGCAGATCCGTCCTGCCCGGCAGTGGAAGTAGTGTTCGCTCGCGGAACCTTCGAGGCGCCCGGCGTGGGCCAGACCGGGCAAGCCTTCATCGACTCGCTCAACGCCCGGTTGGGCGGCCCCCCCGTCGCCGAATACGGCGTGAATTACCCCGCCTCGCTGGATTTCCAGGCTGCCGGCCAGGGTATCGCCGACGCCAGCAACCAGGTCGAGTCGATCGCCGCGACCTGCCCCAGCACAAAAATCGTGCTCGGCGGCTACTCGCAGGGCGCCGCAGTGGCGGCCTACACGACCTTCGATGCCGTTCCACCGGGACTGGCTTTGCCCGACGGCGTCACCGGGCCGATGCCAGCGTCGACCGCCAACCACGTCGCAGCAGTGGTGTTGTTCGGCACCCCGGACAACTGGTTCCTGAACCTGGTCGACAGCAACGCGCCGCCCATCACCGTCGGACATCTCTACGCCGCGAAGACGTTGCAGTTGTGCGATCCCGGCGACCCGGTCTGCTTCCCCGGCGGCCGCGATCGGGCCGCGCATAGCGCGTACAAGGTCAACGGATCGACCGATCAGGCCGCAGACTTCGTTGCGAAAGCACTGCCGGCCGGATCGAACGCCTGACCCCACTCAGGTAGTCCGTATCGTCACGACCGTGCGGGGCCTGCTCTGGCCGTAGTCCCTCGGGTAGCAACGTCGAATCAGGAAGCCGAACGACGTCGCGAACGCCGCTCTGGTGCAGCGACTTTCGTCAGGGAGTCCATCGCGCCCGCGAATCTCGGATAGATGATCGCGGGGCCGATCCAGCGCGCCAGGAATCGGCGGAGATCCTCCCCGGTGCGCGGGCCGGGGCCGCGGTCGATCAGGAATGAGTGCAACATGCGAAGGCAGAACTCGGAGAGCTCGTCAAGGGCGGCGTCGTCAAATCCGTGTTTCTCCCAGTCAACCTCGAAGCGGTGGAGCATGGACCGACTGAAGGCCAACGCGGTGTCTGAGGTGATGGACACGAAGACTTCACCCTGTGTCCGCCTGGTGAGCATGAAGCCGATCCGGTCATCGTCCGCGAGATTCTCGATGGCAAAGGCGACTCCCTCGATCATCGCTCTCACTGGGTCAGTCTCTCCGCGAACGTGATCGGCGAGGTGTTCGAGAAACCCGTCGCCCGACCGCATGGCGGTCGCCACCAGTAGCGCTTGGGTGCCAGGAAAGTAGCGGTACACCGTCTGACGAGTCACCCCGAGAGAGCGCGCCACGTCGGCGATGCGCATCGCCGACCCGCGTTCGGCGATGATCTCGTCGGCCGCGTCGAGGATTCGGGTGATGGCTTCCTCGTCGGAGCTGGGCGTGTTGCCACTCCACCCGTGACTGCGCACCACTAGTGGGCCGCCCGCGCCGACTGCATGCGGCGATCATATCGGCGATGACCCCTCGTGCGGTCGCGCTATCCACTGGCCGCGCCGACGAGCACCCTTGGCAATACATACCGCACACAACGTATGGTCGAATGCTGGCCAGACGAGCGTCCGGCTATGTATGTTGACGCTATGGGTCACGCCGCAGTCGACGCCGCCAGCAGCAGAGTTGCCGACGACCGACTGATCGGATTGCCGTTCAACGATGGCGATGACGTGATCCGCGCAGCCGTCGCCGCGGGAAGCGTGCCGGCGCTGCTGATGTCGATGGTCCACATGACCGGCGACATGGCTCTACTCGAGGAACTCCCGAACCCGTTCATGCTCATCGCGATGGACCTGCAGGGCGCCATGAGCGAGCCGGATAAGGAGACGGTGCGCACGCGCGCCTTCGAGGTGATCCGCGATTACCGCGACCGCGGCTGCCCACCGCCGTTCGTCCCGAACTCAGCCGAGCTGCGCAAGATGCTCGACGTGATGTCCGCGGGCACGGTGACCGACGACCATGTCGACTACATCGCAGCGGACCTGCGGTTCAGTGATGCCGACCAGTGTGGGCCGGTGCTGGCGTCGACACCCGAACAGTGCACCGATTTTCCGATTGTCGTAATCGGCTGCGGCGAAGCGGGTTTGCTGGCCGGGATCAAGCTCAAGGCGGCGGGGGTGCCCTTCACGATCGTGGAGAAACAGTCGGAGGTGGGCGGAACGTGGCTCGCCAATCGGTACCCGGGTTGTCGTGTCGACATCGCCAACCAGTACTACGCCTACTCGTTCGAACCGACCGACCACTGGACGCACTACTACTCCGAGCAACCCGAAATTCTGCAATACCTGCAGGACGTGGCGGCAAGACACGAGATTGCGCCGCACGTGCGCTTCTCGACCGAGGTGGCCGGCGCTGAGTGGGAGGAGCAGTCGGCCACCTGGCGGGTGACGATCCGGGGCGGTGACGGTCGGGAAGAGACGCTGACCGCACGCGCCCTGATCTGTGCCGTCGGACAGTTCAGCAATTCGGTGATTCCGAACATCAAGGGCGCCAGAGATTTCCATGGACCGTCCTTTCACACCGCCGACTGGCGCGACGACGTCGTCCTGGCGGGCAAGCGAGTGGCGGTCATCGGTGCGGGCGCAAGTGGATTCCAGCTCGTGCCCGCCATTGCTGACACGACCGAGCACGTCGACGTCTATCAGCGCACGCCGCAGTGGATGGCGCCCAACCCGATGTATCACGACGCTGTCCCTCACGCGGCGAGGTGGGCCATCCGGCACCTGCCGTACTACGGGCGTTGGCTGCGGTTCGTCTCGTGGTGGCCGATCGCCGATGCGCTCGACGAGCAGGTGCGGATCGACCCCGGCTGGGACAACGGCGGCCTGTCGTGCAATGAGTCGAACCACGCGATTCGGGAGATATTCATCGCGTGGATGCGGGCTTTCTGTGACGACGAAGAATTGTTGAAGAAGGTGACCCCGAATTACCCGCCGATGGGCAAACGGACGTTGCAGGACAACGGAACTTGGTTGAAGACGCTGCAGCGCGACGATGTCGACCTCATCGTTGAAGGCATTGCCGAGATCACTGCGGACGGAGCGACGACTATTGACGGCGTGCACCGCCCCGCCGACGTGCTGATCTGGGCCACCGGTTTCGACGTCAACCACCAACTCGGACCAATCAACGTGCGCGGTCTCGACGGGATCTCGCTTAACGAGGCCTGGGGCGACGCGGCATATGCCTACCTTGGTGTCACCGTGCCCGGGTTCCCGAACTTCTTTTGCATGTTCGGACCGGGTACCAATGCCGTCAACGGGGCGAGCATCATCTACAACTCCGAGTGCCAGATGCGCTACATCCTGGGATGCATCGACTTGGTGATCGCCAGCGGGACCGCCTCGTTGGTGGTGCGGCCCGAGGTGTGCGACGACTACAACCGTCGTAGCCAAGAACGCCTGCGGATGATGGTCTACAGCCATCCGGCGGTCACGAGCAGCTACTACAAGAATGCCGCGGGCGCCTTGCCCACGTTGTACGGGTTCCGCATTTTCGACTACTGGCGGTGGACCAATCGTCCGAACAGGGACGACTACGAATTGCGACCGCGGTTGGTAGCGCGGGAGCCGGGCCAGTCGCTTTGAACCGTGTCGCCAGTCGATGCCCAAGTATTCGAAGATGGCGGCGCACAACAGCTCTGGCCGTCGTCCGGCAAGCGGCACAGACAAATCAGATGGATGCATGTAGATGGTCACGGCGCGCGGGTCAGCCCAAAGCGATGCCCAGCTCCTGGGCGAAGACACGGATCATGTGCTGCACGCCAATCTCATTGCGGCCGATGATCATATGGTCATGTTGACCCTGGCGGACGCCTTCGCCACATTGGGGCAGCATGGCAAAGTCCTCATCGCGAACCGCTGCGTGGACAGCATTGAAGATCATGTCATAGCCGGCCCGAGTGTCGTCGTTCTCGGCAGGGACACGGGCCAGCCAACTGTGGCGGACCATGCACCGGGTGGGTGAGCCTGCGGGCAGGATGTCGATGACTTCTACACCCACATTGCTGTTGGCCAGCACGAGGTTCGGATAGATCCAGTAGATGACGCCCATGTTGTCGCGGACATCCCAGGATGCGTCCGGATCGCTATCCAGGTTGGTGATCCAGTTGAACGGAAAGCCCATCCGATGGTGCTTGCCATACCGGTCGTGGATAGAAGTGTTCGCCAGCGCGCTCTGTCCGATGAGGCTCTCGCCGTGAACAAATGGGAAGTGGTAGCTCTCGGCGAATGCCTCCAACGCACCCTTCCAGGACACCTCCGACTCAAATTCGCGGTAGTCGTGAAAGCCAAACGACGCGTAATCGATCGCTGCCAGGTCATCACCCAGGGGACCAAGGTGTTCGTCGACGTCAATGCCGACGTCGACGTTCAACACGGCCCAAATGAAGCCGTGGCGCTCCTGATTGGGCAACTCGACCAGCCCGTAGTCGCCTTTGTCCATGCCTGAAAACCCCGCCGCGCCAGGCATGGTGAACAGCTTGCCGTCGTTCTTGTATGTCCACGCGTGGTACGGACATGTGAAGCGCGTTGCGCTGCCCGAGCCACAGGCGGGCATCGCGCCCCGATGTCGGCAATAGTTCAAGAAGACGTGGCTCACGCCGTCTTTGTCGCGCGTGACCAATAAGGAGTCACCGAGCACGGACCGAACGACGTAGTCGTTGGGGGCGGCTACCTGCACGCTGGGGACTATCGCCAGCGGGGTGCGCCGCAGGATCTGCGCTTCCTCGATCTCAGTGATCTTCGGGTCGCGGTAGTAATGCAACGGCACCCGCAGTAGGTCGTCGGCCATTTCGGTGGTTTTGTCGAGCACCACTCCCAATGCCCGCCTGGTCAGTTCGATGTCTAGCACTCCAGTGCGTACGTCTCCGTCGATGGTCACAGCGCTCTCCTCACAGCCGGGATACCCGAGACCATACACCGTAAGAAAAATGTATGGTCATGAACCAAAGCGAACTGTCGACTGAGCGCTCCTGGCAGCCTGACGAATCGCTATCGCCGATAGAACACATCGCCTTCGACGGTGATTGTCGACTGGTTAACCCATACGACGTTGAAGTAGACCGGTGCCGGCCGATAGGTCTGGCTGCTCATGATGGTGAGGATCCCGCCACGGGAGGACGGGTTCCACTTGCAGGGCCCCGACGTGGTCGGCGCCTTCGTCGCGCCTCGACCGTCCTGAGCCCGTACGGGCGGCGTCACAGTTCAAACACATTTCGGGTGTCACGCGACGCGGCACCGTAGTTTTCGCCAACCCTCGGACGACCATGCGAGACATGGTCAAACCGGGGGAGCCCGACGTTGGCGCGTGAGATCTCGCGTCAGACGTTTCTGCGGGGTGCCGCCGGAGCGTTAGCCGCCGGCGTGGTCTTCGGATCGGGCCGGGCTACCGCCGATCCGACTGCCGCCGGCCTGGACGGCCTTTCCGCTGCCCTGGGCGGGGAGGTACTACTGCCGGGCAACGGCCAATTCACCACGGCCAAGCAGGTTTTCAACACTAACTACAATGACTCGACGCCGGCGGCGATCGTCGCGCCAAGGTCGCCCGCGGACGTGCAGAAGGCGATGACATTCGCTGGTGCCCACAATCTCAAGGTGGCTCCGCGTAGTGGCGGACACTCCTACATAGGCGCGTCCACGGCGAACGGAACCATGGTGCTCGACCTGCGTCAACTGGCCGGGGACATCAGCTACAACGCCGCCACCGGGCAGGTCACGGTGACACCCGCGACCAGCCTCTATGAGCTGCACCAGACATTGGCCGCAGCCGGGCGCGGGATCCCGACGGGTACCTGCCCGTCAGTCGGTGCCGCGGGCCATGCACTGGGCGGCGGGTTGGGCGCCCAGTCCCGGCACGCGGGCCTGATGTGCGACCAGTTGACCTCGGCATCTGTGGTGCTGCCTGGAGGGCAGGCGGTAACTGCGTCGGCGACCTCCAACCCAGATCTGTTCTGGGCGTTGCGCGGTGGTGGTGGCGGCAACTTCGGGGTGACAACCTCGCTCACCTTTGCCACGTTCGCCGCCGGGGATGTCGACGTCGTCAACCTCATCTTCCCGGCGCAATCGTTCGCGCAGGTGCTTCTCGGTTGGCAGAACTGGCTGCGTACCGCGGACAAAAATAGTTGGGCACTGGCCGACGCCACCGCCGACGGGATGGGTACGCACTGCCGCATTCTTGCGACCTGCCCGGCTGGATCCGGTAACAGCGTGGCCGCCGCCATCACGTCAGCCGTGGGAACCCAACCAACCGGGACCGAGAACCAGACCTTCAATCATTTGGACCTGGTGAGGTATCTGGCTGTCAACAACCTCAACCCGTCACCGCTGGGATATGTCGGCGGATCCGATGTCTTCCCGACCATCAACGCGGCCGCCGCTCAGGGGATCGCCTCGGCGTTGGAAGCCTTTCCCCGTGGGGCGGGCCGCGCGTTGGTGATCATGCACGCGCTCGACGGCGCGCTCGCCAGCGTCGCGCAGGGGGCTACCGCCTTTCCCTGGCGCCGGCATTCGGCGCTCGTGCAGTGGTACGTCGAAACATCCGGCTCTCCGTCGGCGGCGACCGGCTGGCTCACCACGGCACATAAAGCGGTACAACAGTATTCGGTCGGCGGCTATGTGAATTACATCGAGGCGAACCAGCCGCCGTCTCGCTACTTCGGGCCGAATTTATCCCGGCTGAGCACCGTGCGGCAGAAGTATGACCCGGGCCGGATAATGTTCTCCGGGTTGAATTTTTAGATGCTGGGCGACGCGACGGTCGAAAGGTAGACATTGGCAACACTAGAGGGCAAGGTCGCATTGGTCACCGGCGCTTCGTCGGGCCTGGGTGCGGAGACCGCGCGTGTCCTTTCCCGCCGTGGCGCAACGGTTTTCGGCATCGCAAGAGACGCCGGCAAACTGGCCGAGGTGTTTGCCGGCATCGATGACGGTGCGTACACGACCGTGGACGTCGTTTCCGCGCAGGCCTGCAGGGCCGCGGTCGCGCGGTGCGTCGCCCAGTTCGGCGGCATTGATGCGTTGATCAACATCGCGGGGCGGCACCAGATGCGCCGGACCGAGTCGATGAGTGACGAGGACTGGGCGGACGACTTGGCGGTCAACCTGAACGGGCCGTTCTACCTGTGCCGGGCGGCATTGCCGCACCTGCTGGAACGCGGCGGCAACATCGTCAACGTCGCTTCGATCGCCGGTGTCGAGGGTCAGGCGTATTCGGCCGGCTACTGCTCGGCCAAGCACGGATTGATCGGGTTGACCCGGGCGCTGGCCGTGGAGTACACCGCAGATCGGTTGCGCGTCAACGCTGTTTGCCCGGGCGGCATGCTGACCCCGCAGATCGAACAGTTCACCGCCCCGGAGAACCCGAACTACGACCTCATCCTGCGCTCGGCGTCACCGCGCGGCATGATGGCGCCGCACGATGTCGCCAACGTGATCGCGTTTCTCGCCAGCGATGACGCCGCAGTGGTGCACGGCGCCGTCTACCGGGTCGACAACGGCAAGGGCGCCGGCTGACGTCTATCGGGTTCGCACCAGCACATCTAGGCAGTAGGTCAGTGGCGGTTCTGGGAAATTGACCGGTTGCTGGTCGTCGTTGCATAAGGCTTTGTCGTCCACCCCGTCGCGCCGGAGTGCCACCTTGAAGGTCTGGCCGATAACGCCGGGTGTGCAACCGGTCGGCTCGAACATATGGTTAATAAGCGTCTGGTTATAGCAACTGCCGACCGTCAAATTGTCTTGCAGACAGAAACCGTTGTTGCCGCCCTCGAGAGTCCCGTAATGCTCGTTCGGGCAGTTCTTCTTACCCTGGTATCTCTTTGCGACCTTCGCCAGCGCGGTCGGCGACGAGCACGGTTCCACATGCACATCGGTCGGCTTCGGGGCGATACCCGCCTTGGAGAGGTTCAGGCAGGTGCCGACCGCGTAGTCGAAGCCGTTGTGGACTGGCTGGTCCTCGTGATGGTTCAGCACCGCCCGCAGTCCGACCTTCACCGCGATCACCAGCACGATGGCAACGAGCGCCGCGACGATCCTCTTGCCGACCGAACGCTTCTTGGGGGCGGGCGGCGGCGCGTATTGCTGGCCTGGTGGAGGCGGCGCATACCCACCCGTGGGTGGCGGGGGATACCCACCCGGAGACGGGGTCGGATACCCATATCCAGGTGGAGTTGGCGGTGGATAGCTGCCGGGCGGCGGCCCGCCGCTGCCTTCCGGTGCATTGTTGTCCTGCTTATCTGCCATGTGCACCCCTTGCGCCCGAGTCGTTGGACGCCACATTCTTTCACTGATGTGCGGCGGCTTACGTGGTTCGGTACAGATTCCAGATCCCGGCGACGAGCAACCAGGGCGGAGGCACGCAACCCCGCCGATCGACACCACCTCGGGCGGACTGGGCTAAGCTCGCCGAGATTCCCCATACGACGCTTAGGCCGGGAAATTCATGGATCTGCAGTGGTCGAAGGACGAGCAGGACTTCCAGGATGAGGTCCGGGACTTCCTCGAACAGAAGCTCACCCCGGAGCTCCGGTGCGCGGGTCGACTGATGACCAGCGTCTACGCCGACCACGAGGCGAGCATGGCCTGGCAGGCGATTCTGCACGAGCGCGGCTGGGCGGCGCCGGC
This sequence comes from Mycobacterium sp., assembly GCA_032162865.1. Lineage (GTDB taxonomy): Bacteria > Actinomycetota > Actinomycetes > Mycobacteriales > Mycobacteriaceae > Mycobacterium. Next base: position 10,713 of record JAVROG010000519.1, read on the forward strand.
CTGGCCGGTCGAATTCGGTGGTTGCGACTGGAGCCTCACTCAGCACTACATCTTCACCCGGGAGTCGACGCTGGCCGGTGCGCCGTCGCTGTCGCCGATGGGGATTCGGATGGTCGCGCACGCGATCATCCGGTACGGAACGGACGCGCAGAAGGACTACTTCTTGCCGCGGATCCTCACCGGGGAAGTGTTCTTCTGCCAGGGGTACTCCGAACCGGAGGCTGGGTCGGACCTGGCCGCGCTGTCGATGGCGGCCATCTCCGACGGCGATGACTTGGTGTGTACCGGGAGCAAGATATGGACAACCCATGCCGCCGAGGCGAATTGGATGTTCGCGCTGGTTCGCACCTCGCGTGTGCAGAAGAAGCAGCAGGGCATCACCTTCGTGCTCATCGACATGACCTCACCCGGCGTTGCGGTTCACCCGCTGGTGATGACATCAGGCGAAGAGGTGCAAAACCAGGTGTTCTTCGACGAGGTTCGGGTGCCCAAGAGCAACGTCCTCGGCGAGATCGACGACGGCTGGACCGTTGCCAAGTATCTATTGGAGTTCGAGCGCGGCGGCGGTGCCGTGGCGCCGGGCCTGCAAGTGACGGCGGAGGAGATCAGCGAAGCGGCCAAAGACCAACCGGGGCCGGGCGGAGGAAGCCTGGCCGACGATCCGGCGTTTGCACGCAAGTTGGCTGACGCGCGGATCCGCGCCGAGGTTTTGGAAATCCTCGAATACCGAGTGCTCGCCACGGTGGCGCAAGGCGGCAACCCGGGTGCGTCGTCGTCGATGCTCAAGATCCTGAGTACCGAACTCAGCCAAACACTCACCGAACTCGCGCTGGAGGCAGCCGGACCGTGGGGCCGTGCCTACCAGCCGCACGTGACCGCACCCGGCGGCCCCGTCGCGGAGTTCGAACCGCCCGCTGACGGATATGCCTCAGGCGAGCCGTGGCAGGCCGTGGCGCCGCTGCGGTACTTCAACGACCGGGCTGGCTCGATCTACGCCGGCAGCAACGAAATTCAACGGAACATTCTCGCCAAAGCGGCACTGGGGCTGTAGATGGACTTCAATCTCACCAAAGAACAAGGGCTGCTGCGTGACGGGCTGACGAAGTTTCTCTCCGTACGCTACGACCTTGAGAAGAGCCGTGTTGCGGCCAAGACCGGTATCGGCTGGCAGCCTGATATATGGCGCGGGTTCGCGGCCGAGCTGGGCATTCTGGGAGCCACACTGCCGGAAGATGTCGGCGGAATCGGTGGCAGTGCAACAGAACTCATGATTATCACCGAAGCCCTTGGTCATGCGCTGGTGATCGAACCCTACATCGACGCCGTGGTCGTTTGCGGCGGACTTTTGCACCGCGCGGGTGGCCCGACGGCGTCGCTGCTGCAAGAGATTATCGGGGGCGATGCCGTCGTGGCGCTGGCCGCCGCGGAGCCGGCCTCCGGTGAACGCTGGCACGATGTGTCGACCGTGGCAGAACGTGACGGCGACGGCTGGGTACTGAACGGCCGCAAGATGATGGTCGTGGGGGCACCGCTGGCCACACATCTGCTGGCCACCGCCCGCACGCCGGGGGTCGACGGAATCTCGCTGTTTCTCAGCGAGGTTGGCGCCGCTGGCATCAAGATGCATCCGTATCGCACCATCGACGACCGTCGTGCCGCCGATATCACGTTCAACGATGTGCGGCTCGGATCCGCTGGCTTGCTCGGCGAACAGGGTCAGGCGTGGCCGTCGCTGAGCCGCGCCCGCGACGAAGGGGCAGCGGCGGTCTGCTCCGAGGCGGTGGGCTGCATGCGAAAAGTACTGGCGGACACGGTCGAATACTGCAAGCAGCGCCAGCAGTTCGGGCAGCCGATCGGTCGCTTTCAGGTGCTACAGCACCGCATGGTCGACATGTATATGGAACTCGAGCAGTCGGTTGCCGCGGTGTACCTCGCGATCCTCAGGCTCGACGCCGACGAGGCCACACGCGCCCGCGCGGTGTCGGCCGCCAAGGCGACCATTGGCCGCGCGGCGCGGTTCATCGGCCAGCAGTCGGTGCAGCTGCACGGCGGGATGGGGATGACCGAAGAGCTGGCGATCGGCCATTACTTCAAGCGGCTCACCGCAATTCAGTACGAGTTCGGGACCACCGACCAACACATCGCGAGGTACGCCGAGCTGACGAAGGCGGGCTCTTAAGTTTAAGCCAACACCGCCGTCAGGTATCCCGAGGCGTCGCCGAATGAGGCCAGCTCGTCTTGGGGCACCGTGAAACCGTGTGCGGCAAAGGCTTGCTCGGTATTTCGAATGTCCACGCGCCATCCGTGTCCGTTGAGGTACTCGGCCGCAGTGTTGCGGTCACCGGTGTAGAACAATTCAGCCAGATTGATGTTGGAGCCGATCCGCCGAGACCGCTCGGTGAGCTTTTCCGCCCAGTCCGCCGGGATGCTGCGCATGTCCATGTGTTCGGTCGCGATTCGGCTACCAGGTGCCGACAGGGCGACGATGTTGTCGAACAAGCGGTCTTGGGCCTCAGGCGGCAAGTAGACCAGCAGGCCCTCGGCGCTCCACGCAGTCGGCTGTCGGGCGTCGAATCCTGCTTCCTGCAAGGCCGACGGCCAGTCGTCGCGCAGATCGATCGCCACGGTGTGGCGCTGGGCGGCGGGTTCGGCGCCGAGGTCGGCAAGTGTCCGCGTCTTGAAGGCGACGACCTCGGGCTGGTCGATCTCGTAGACCACCGTGCCGGCTTGCCAGGGCAGTCGGTAGGCCCGGGTGTCCAGACCGGACGCCAGAATTACCGCCTGCCGGATGCCGGCGTGGGTCGCCCCGACAAAGAAGTCGTCGAAGAAGCGGGTGCGGACGGTGATCTGCTCGTTCATTGTCCGACGGTTCAGCACGGGATCGTCGGTGCTACCGATCTCACCATCGATGAGTTTGACGAAGGTATCGATGCCCACTGCCCGGACCAACGGGTCGGCCCATGGGTCGTCCAACAGCGCGTCCGGGCCCGCCGAAGCCATGGCTCGCGATGCAGCGACGGCCGTGGCTGTCGCGCCGACGCTCGACGCCAGATCCCAATTGTCGTTTTCGGTGCGGGCCACAGCCCAACTCCTTTCAGTGGAGACCACAGATAGTTAGCACATATAACTTATATCTTTACTGTACGCCCGATGGATCGCGCCGCCACCACCTGAGGTGAGCGCGGCCGGGCCGGAAAGCGTTACCGTCTTTCCGATCGCGACCCCGCTGTCGAGCATCCAGGCCCGTCTCGAAACAGATATTTGGTCAATGTGAGGACGCGCGGTGCCGGCGAAAAACGCCAAAATCCGGCCTATCGCTACCACAGACCGGTCTCGAGCTGCACGCTTGAACCAAATATGTGTTCCGACTAAGGTGCGCTGAGGGGTACAGCACCCGCTCCCAGAGACCTTCGCGGGAAGGACGCAGCAATGGCGCGCAGGCATTCTTCCAAGGCCCGTCCTGTCTCCCGTCCTGTCTCGGTGACCAACGCAGCGCTTCGCGTTGGCGTCGCGGTCATGCCGCG
>JAVROG010000520.1:0-2672 GCA_032162865.1 Mycobacterium sp.
TCGCGCCAAGGTGGCCGAGCAGATGCAGATCATGGCGGCCGCGGGCATTTCCGACGAGGGGTTCCGTAAAGAACACGGCGGAACCGGCGACGTCGGCGCGGCGATCACGATGATCGAGATGCTGGCGATGTCGGATCTGTCTCTGATGGTCAAGGCCGGCGTGCAATGGGGCCTGTTCGGTGGCGCGGTGGAGAACCTGGGCACCGAACGCCACGCGGAGTACGTGAAGAAAACCATCACCCTCGAGCTGCTCGGTTGTTTCGCGATGACGGAGACGGGACACGGTAGCGACGTGCAGGCGCTGGAAACGACGGCGACCTACGACGCCGAAACCGAAGAGTTCGTCGTCCACTCCGAGACCCCGACTGCGCGCAAGGACTACATCGGCGGCGCGGCCGAGACCGCCACCATCGCATCGGTGTTCGCACAGCTGATTACCACCGAAGACGGCAAGCCGGTCAACCACGGCGTGCACTGCGTGTTGGTGCCCCTTCGCGACGAGGACGGCAACGATCTGCCCGGGGTGACCACTTCGGACTGCCACTACAAGGGTGGCCTGCCCGGCGTCGACAACGGTCGCATCACGTTCGACCATGTCCGCGTTCCACGGGTGAATTTGCTGAACAAATTCGGTGATGTCGCTGCCGACGGCACCTACAGCTCACCGATCGACAACCCGAACCGCCGGTTCTTCACCATGATCGGCACCCTGATCCGGGGGCGGGTCACCGTCGGCGGCAGCGCCGGCAACGCGGCCCGCGTCGGGTTGGACATTGCCACCCGATATGCATTGCAGCGCAAGCAATTCGAGTCGCCCGATGATGAGGGCGAAGTGCTGATCATGGACTACCTGGTGCACCAGCGCAGGTTGTTCCCGTTGATCGCGCGGTCATACGCGCTGCAATTCGCGCAGAACGAGTTGGTGTCCAAGACCCACGACTTGCAGACGTCGGACGTGGTGGATGCCGAGGAGCAGCGGGAGCTGGAGGCTCGCGCTGCCGGTCTGAAAGCGGCCAACACCTGGCACGCCAGCCGCGCCATTCAGGAGGCCCGCGAGGCCTGCGGCGGCGCGGGCTACATGGCCGAGAACCGGCTGATCGCGCTCCGGGCCGACACCGATGTGTTCACTACCTTCGAGGGCGATAATCACGTGCTCACCCAGCTGGTAGCTAAAGAGCTGCTGACCGCCTACGCGGACGACATCAAGAGCATGAGCCCGGTCGGTTGGGTGCGTTTCGCCGCCAACACTGTCGGTGAACGCGTCATGAAACGCACTGCGGCAGAGCAGATCATGCAGCGGATCGTGGACGCGAGGCAGGACAGCGAAGAGGAGGGCAGCCTGTTCAATCGCGGTACCCAGGTCAACATGTTCGAGGAACGCGAGGAATATCTGGTGTCCTCGGTGGCACGCCGACTACAGGGCAAATCCAAAGAGATGTCGGCCTTCGATGCGTTCAACGCGGTGCAGGATCACGTGCTGCACGCGGCTCAGGCACACATCGACCGGGTGGTGCTGGAAGCGTTCGTCGCAGGTATTGAAGCGTGCCCCGACGCGAAGGCTCGCGAGATACTCGATTTGGTGTGTGACTTGTACGCGCTGACCATCATCGAGGAAGACAAGGCCTGGTACGTCGAACATCGGCACCTGTCGACCGAACGGGCCAAGGCGGTTACCCGCGGCATCAACGACCGCTGCCGGCTGTTGCGCCCGCACGCCAGGACGCTGGTCGACGGGTTCGGCATTCCGGAGCCACTGCGCTACGCCGAGATGCTGCACCCGGAGAATCTGCCTGATTAAGGCCCGGGCTGATGTGGAATCGGGCCGAGGGCTTTGAGCTTGCCGTCGGGCCCGATCTGAAACTTCACGGTGCCGACACCGGTTGGACAGCATTCCTGATCGTTGCCCGTCCGCCAGCGGTACTGGACGTTCACGGTGTCGTCGGAGGGCGGCAGCACGGCTATGTACGGCTTCGGGTTCCGGGTGGCTGGGCCCAGCGGGGTGTTGCGGTCGAAGAACAGCAGCTGCTGTGGCGTCGACTCGGACGCGATGGTGGGGATGATCTGCACCCAGTTCAGCTGGCACTTGCGGGTATGGCCGCGTCCGATCTCCACCCACTTGGACCCCGGCACCTCGATCGGAACCGAGGCGATGGCCTGGCGCACCGTATCGCCGGTGGGACTGTCGGACTGCTTGCAGTTGTCCGGTTTCGCGGCTGGCGACGCCGATGGCTTGTCGCCGCAGCCTGCGGCCGCGAGCCCCATCAACATCACGATCACGCTCAGTCGACAACGCACGGCCGAGAGCCTATCTGACCAGGCCCGCCGGGTTGCTGAACCGGCCGGTCTCTTGCCTGCACAGTGCAACCTTTGCCGGGCTTACAGCGAGAACCGGCCCCGCAACTGCCGCGCCTGTGACAGGGACCGAAGCGCCGGATGGCGACTACCAGTCCGAACCTGCCAAAACAACACTGGCACAATGCTTTCCGCGTGTACGGACCCCATTTGCGCACCGAGGGCCAGCTTGACGAAGACTGTGAATGTCCCGCCGGCTTCGTTAAAACCCCAGGTGTAGGCCCTAAAGTGGGTCCGTCCGCCGGTAATCTGGCGACAGATCGCTGGTCGACGACGACTGGGCTTTGCGCGCGAGTTTCAGCTAGCGCACAAGCAAGCCG
>JAVROG010000521.1:0-2778 GCA_032162865.1 Mycobacterium sp.
CGATGTTCAAGTCAGCCAGTTGTCCGAGAACAGCTGAGTTAGTCACGACATGACCGTCCCCGCGAACGACACCGCCAGGTCGACGCCCTGCGGCTGCTGCAAGGGCTCGGTGTGGGTCAGCGCGATACGCCACCCACCAGCAGGTATAACGCGCCGATAATGAGTCCGTTGGCCAACGGTCGGCCGACTGCCGCGGTAGCTCAGCATTGCGCGACTCGTCTCCAACCGTGTCCCGCTAACCATCGGACCACCCCTCGTACATTGATTATGTTAATCAAAATTCTGCCATGACGGTAGCCTGGCCCGAAGCCGGCCGGCCCTATCCGGGCTACAGTGAGGCGGTGGCCACCACCAGCGCCGATCCCGCCGTTCGTAGGCGGCCCAAGGACCGGAAGGCGCAAATTGCCCGCGCATCGGCCGAGGCGTTCAGCGCGCAGGGATATCACGCGGTGAGCATGGAAACCATCGCGGCCAGAGTGGGGGTGTCAGCCCCAGCGTTGTATCGGCACTACGCCGGCAAATATGACCTTTTCCGCGGGGCGGTACTGACCTTGAGCCAGCAGCTGGTCGACTCGACGGATCTCGGGGATGACGGCGCGGACCCGGCGGAGGTGCTGCACCGGCTGGTAGTCGCGCTCATCGACGTCACCCTGGACAACCGTGATTCCGGTGGCCTGTACCGCTGGCAGGCCCGCTATCTGCGCGCCGAGGACCAGGTCAAGTTGGCCGAGCAACTCAAGGTGGTCAATCGCCGAATTCAGAAGCCGCTGATGGAGATTCGGCCTTCGTTGCTATCGCCGCAGCGGTGGCTGCTGTCGGCGGGTGTGCTCAGTGCAATCGGCAGTATCGTCGACCATCCCGCGCGGCTGCCGGGCGAGAACGTCCGTGCGCTGCTGGGTGAGTCGGCGGCGGCGATTCTTGCCGCGGACCTTCCGCAGCCGGGAGAGGTCTTTCCGCGACCGGTGTCGTGGCGGATCTTCGCCGAAGATGCCGGTGTCTACGAGGCATTGCTGCACGCGTCGATGGCGCTGTTCAAGGACCGCGGCTATTCCGAGACCAGCATGGCGCAGATCGCGAAGGCCGCCGGAGTGCCGGTGTCGGGAATCTATCGATATTTCTCCGGCAAATGCGAGATCCTGACGACCGGACTGCGCCGCGCGGCCGACGGGGTTTCCGGTCAGTTGTCGCCGGTGGTCGGTGCCCTCGCCGAACCCCGGCAAGCGTTGACCCTGCTGATCGATGCCTACGTGGCAACGTCGTTCGCCAATCCCGAACTGGCCGCCGTCTATTACACCGAGCGCGCCAACCTGACACCCGCAGACCAGACACTGCTGCATAACGTGCAGCTGTCGACCATCGATTCGTGGGTGCGCCTGCTGACGGCTGCGCGGCCGTCGCTCACGGCGATGCAGGCGCGGTTTCTGGTGCAGGCAGCAATGGCTTTGGTAGTCGACCTGGGCCGGATGGTGGAACCGGAGGTTTCGGCGGACCAGTCGGCTTACCTACAGGCGTGCGTGCGAAAGCTGATGGAAGTCACGTTGTTTGGTCACCAAGCAAGCGAAGCGCCGCCGCAACCGCCAGCTGGGGGACGTCGAGTGTCTTCGAGCCGAGGTCGTGCCGAGCGCCGGTGATCTCGACGATCTCGGTCGGTGCGGAGATCAACGCGGCAGCATCGCGCAGTTCGGTGAGCGTGCCGAACGGATCCGAGGTGCCGTGGGTGAACACCGTCGGCGCGGCGATGTCCGGCAGATGTTCGGTGCGTAGCCGCTCCGGCTTACCGGGGGGATGCAGCGGATACGAGAACAGCGTCAGCACCGCTATCTTTTCGGCCGGTCCTGCCGGTTGGCCGGCCAACACCATCGATGTCTGCCGGCCGCCGTAGGAATGTCCGCCGGCAATCAGCGGTCCGTCGGCAAGCCCGCGGCACAACTCGATGGCCTCGATGATTCCCGCTTGGTCGGCGGCGGCCGAGCCGGACGGCGGGCCCTTGGGGCGGCGTCGCCGGTACGGCAGGTTATAGCGCACCGCCAACCAACCGTGCCGCGCCCACTCGTCGCAAACCTGTTGCAACAGGACGGAATCGCGGTTGCCACCGGCGCCGTGGGTGAGTACGGCGACGCCCTGTGGGGCGCCTTCGGGTTCGTGCCCGACACCCGCGATCCGATCGAGGTTCATCGGCGCCGCTTTCCCCCCGCAAGCGGGAGGTGCCCCCACCGCATCGCTGCGCTCTGCATCGTCGTCGGCGGGGTTCATCGGCGCCGCTCCTCCGCATCGCTGCGCTCTGCATCGTCGTCGGCGCGGTTCATGACAGCCGGAACAATGCCGAGACGGGTCCGTGGCCGCCGCCCAACGGATAGGACGCGCGCAGACATTCGGTGACCCAACGCTTTCCGAAGGCCACGGCGTCGGGCACGGTGTAACCGTGCGCCAGGGCGCATGCCACCGCGGAGGCCAGCGTGTCGCCGCCGCCGTGGTCGTTGCCGGTGGGTAACCGGGGTGCGTCGAACTCGTGGAAGTCGGCGCCGTCATAGAGCAGATCGCAACTGCTGTCCGACGACCGGAGGTGTCCGCCCTTGACCAGCGTCCACCGCGGACCCAGGGCGTGCAATGCCTTGGCCGCGGCGCGCTGCGAGTCGGCGTCGACGACGTCAATGCCGACCAGCAGTCGCACCTCGTCGAGATTGGGTGTCACCAGCGTTGCAAACGGAAACAGTTGCTCGCGAAGCGAATCCAGAGCCGACGGAGTCAGCAGCGCGTCGCCGTGCATGGACGCGCAGA
>JAVROG010000522.1:0-6847 GCA_032162865.1 Mycobacterium sp.
CTGCCATGCCGGCTGAATGCCTGCTGGACCGCAATGCGTTGATCATGGGGTACTCGGGTGTTTACTCGAGCTTTCTCAAGCACGCCATCCGCCAGTCGGAGCGTTACGGTGTGCCGGCCCATGAGCTGCTGCACCGGGCTGGTCAACGCAAACTCATCGGCGGCCCGGAAGACCAACTGATCGACATCGCGCTGGAAATCAAGCGCGAGCACGAGAGCGGCGCCGCGGTGAGGCGCTGACGGGCACCTGGAAAAACCGCAGGTCGCAGTAGCGTCGATCGCGAGTAATCTCGATTGCATGACCAGCATCGTGAGAACTTCCGGCCTGCTTGCCGGCGGTGTATTCAGTGTCATCGCCTCGGCGATGATTGCCCTGCCGGTGGCTAGCGCGGATCCACCGCCGTGCAACACCACGTTCGGTCAGACGGCGTCCGAGCAGGCCATGGGCTACCTGGACCAACACCCCGACGTGAAGGCGCAAATTACGGCCAGATCCCAGGGGTCGGGCTCAGGCACCAACCTGGTGGACTTTCTCAACCGGCATCCGGATGTGCGGCAGGCGCTGGTGACGCTGGCCAATCAGTGCACTTCCTGAGGTGATCAGGCTTCGTCAGTGAGCGCCACACGCGACACGCGGAAATGTTCGCGGTTGACTCAAAATAGGAACACGTTCTAGCGTCGAGGTCGTGTCCGATACCCCGTTCTCTGGCCCGCTCACTTCAGCCATCGCGGAGGCCGAGAAGTTGGTCGCCGCCGCGCCCTTTATCGAGACCGAAGCCGACCTACTGGAAGGTCTGCAATACCTGGCCGGCTGCATCGCCGGTTGCACCCACCTGGCATTCGACTACGAGCGCGACCACCCGTTCCTGCAGTCCGGAACCGGGCCGTTCACCAAGATGGGCCTGGACAACCCTGACACGCTTTATTTCGGCACCCGCGTGCACGCTGACCACGACTACGTGGTCAGGGGCGTGCGCGGTACCACTACCGACCTGAGCTTCCAGCTGCTCGGCGGTGAGTACACCGACGACAACGTGCCCGCCAGCCAGGCCGCGTTCGACGATCGTGAACTGGAGATCGCCCCCGACGGCAGCTTCGAGTACCGGCTACGTCCGAGCAGCCCCGGCCAACTGCTAATGCGCGAGGTGTACGGCGACTGGTCCGCGCAGCGCGGCACGCTGGCCATCTCCCGACTGGACACCGCGGGTACCGCGCCGCCTCCGTTGACTCGCGCGACCATCGAAAAGCGCTATGCCACAGCGGCAAAGCAATTGGTGCAACGGGTGAAAACCTGGTTGCAGTTCCCCCAGTGGTTCTATCTCGACATCCCGGTCAACACCATGGTTCCGCCCCGGTTGACCCCGGGCGGTCTGGCTACCCAGTACTCGTCGGTCGGTCACTTTGAGCTGCGGCCGGATCAGGCGCTGGTTATCACCCTGCCGGTGAGCGACGCCCCCTACGTCGGCTTTCAACTGGGCAGCCTGTGGTACATCTCGCTGGACTACATCAACCACCAGACTTCGCTGAACAACACTCAGGCACAAGCGGATCCGGACGGCAAGGTGCGGATCGTCGTCAGCGACCAGAATCCGGGCGTGACCAATTGGGTCGAGACGCTTGGTCATCGGCGCGGGTTTCTGCAGTTCCGGTGGCAACGGGTGTCCCGGCAGCTCACCGAGGCGGACGGACCCAGCGTCGAGCTGGTCGACGTCGACGCGGTAGGGGCTACGCTGCCGTTCTTCGACCACAACAAGATCTCCGAGGACGACTGGCGGGAGCGAATTGCGCTGCGCCACCAACAGATTCAAGCAAGGATGCTGGGATGACCAATATGCTGGATGGCAAGGTAGTGGTGATCAGTGGTGTGGGTCCGGGGCTCGGTACCACGCTGGCGCGCCGATGCGCTAAGGAAGGTGCCGACCTGGTGCTGGCGGCCCGCAGTGTGGACCGCCTCGATGACGTTGCCAAGCAGGTCATCGACCTAGGCCGCAAGGCGGTGGCGGTGCGCACCGACATCACCGATGACGATCAGGTGAGCAACCTCGTCGACGCCACACTGGAGGCCTACGGCAAGGCGGACGTGCTGATCAACAACGCGTTCCGGGTGCCGTCGATGAAGCCCTTGGCCGGCACCAGTTTTCAGCACATCCGTGACGCGATCGAGCTGAGTGCGCTGGGGGCGTTGCGGCTGATCCAGAGCTTCACGCCGGCGCTGGCCGAGTCGAAGGGTTCCGTCGTCAATGTCAACTCGATGGTGATCCGGCACTCCCAAGCCAAGTACGGGGCCTACAAGATGGCCAAGTCGACGTTGCTGTCGATGTCACAGTCGTTGGCCACCGAGCTCGGCGAACAGGGCATCCGGGTCAATTCCGTTGCGCCCGGCTATATCTGGGGCGACACCCTGCAGGGGTACTTCAACCACCAGGCCGGCAAGTACGGCACCACTGCCGATCAGATCTACCAGGCCACCGCGGCGAACTCCGACCTGAAGCGGCTGCCTACTGAGGACGAGGTGGCGTCGGCAATCCTTTTCATGGCCAGTTACCTGTCCAGCGGCATCACCGGGCAAACCCTGGACGTCAACTGCGGGGAGTATCACGCTTAATGGCAACTCGCACTGATGTGGGCACCGTCGATGACCTGCACGCCTCGGCGGCCAAACTGACCGGGCTGGACGATTTCGGCTCTGACGACGACAACTACCGGGAAGCGCTGGGCGTGCTGCTCGACTCGTATCAGCGCGAGGCGGGCCTAACGGTGTTGGGTAGCAAGATGAATCGGTTTTTCCTGCGCGGTGCGCTGGTGGCCAGATTGCTGTCCGAATCCGCGTGGAAGCAATATCCGGCCTACGCCGACGTGCCTGTGCAGCGCCCGATCTTCGTGACCGGACTGCCGCGCACCGGCACCACCGCACTGCACCGGCTGCTCGGCGCCGACCCGGCCCATCAGGGCCTGCACCTGTGGCTGGCCGAGTTCCCGCAGCCGCGTCCGCCCCGCGACACCTGGGAATCGAATCCGTGGTACCGCCAGCTGGACGCGCAGTTCAGCCAGCACCACGAGGAGAACCCGGAGTACACCGGTCTGCATTTCATGGCCGCATACGAGCTGGAGGAGTGTTGGCAACTGCTACGACAGTCTCTGCATTCCGTTTCCTACGAGACGCTTGCGCACCTGCCGAGCTATGCGCAGTGGTTGTCGCACCAGGACTGGACGCCGGCCTACCACCGCCACCGCCGCAACCTGCAACTCATTGGCTTGAACGACGGCGACAAGCGATGGGTGCTGAAGAATCCCAGTCACCTGTTCGCGCTGGACGCCTTGATGGCCACCTATCCCGACGCGCTGGTGATACAGACCCACCGGCCGGTGGAGACGATCATGGCGTCGATGTGCTCGTTGGCGCAGCACACCGCCGAGGAATGGTCGACGAACTTCGCCGGTGCCCAGATCGGCGCCGACGCGGTCGAAACCTGGTCGCGCGGCTTGGAGCGGTTCAACAGCGCACGCGCTCAGTACGATTCGGCCCAGTTCTGCGATGTCGACTATCACCAGCTGATCGCCGACCCGTTGGGGACGGTGGCCGAGGTGTACCGCCATTTCGGTTTGCCGCTGACCGACGAGGCCCGACAGGCTATGGAGGCCAGCCACGCAGAGAGCCAGACCGGGCCCCGGGCTCCGAAGCACAAGTACTCGCTGGCCGACTATGGGCTGACCGCCGAGGCTGTGAAGGAGCGGTTCGCCGGGCTGTGATTCGGCCTGGCTAGCTGGAGCCGCCGACCTTCGCCTTCGACATGTGCTGCGGGCAATAGTCCTCGATGCTCGCGCCCACGAAGTAGCCGGCCTGGTAGGCGGGCATTCCAGTCTTGCTGACCATCTCTGTGGCCACTTCGGTAGCCGACTTGCCGCCTTCTAGCATGTCGCAGACCGCGTGAGCCGCCTGGATGACGTAGTCGTCAGGTAAGTGTTCGGTGATCCCCTCGGATCTGAGGGAGGTGAGAAACTTGGTGTCGTTGGCATCGGCGTGAGCGGTCGAGACCGCTCCCAGCGGCGCAAGTAACCCGATCGCCACAGCGGCTATCAGACGGTTGGCCACCACGAATTACCTCCTGCTTCGCTGTCCGCGGCAACTTGCAGGCTGAAAATGCGACTTCGGCTCACTGCGACAGCTACCTTTGGTCTCAAATTGCTTGCAGCACAACGGCTCGGCAAGTTGCTGTTTCGGCGGACAGTAAATTGATTACCAAGAAGAAAAATATCCTGCTAAGGCCGGTCTCACACCATCTGCAGGTGTAATTCACATACTGTGCACCGGTTGGTTAACTGCTGGTTAACCACAGCCGTATTGACGGGCCAGCCGACCCGTCCGGTTCGGGATCAGTCGGTATCCGGGTTTTCCAGATAGCCCTCGGCGACCGCGTGCTCGATGCTGTCACTCAACCTCGGACATGACCGGGTGCGTGCGGTCTCGCCGCCTGATTCACGCACTTCGGCGAAGTGCGCACAGCGTTGCGAAGCTTCGGAATTCCATTGCACCGCCGTGTGTCCCGGCCCCAGTCTCTTGACGGTGACCGTGACATGGCAGAAGCGACAGTCCACCGGGCGAAGGCCCGCACTCAAATAACGCTCGCGGTCGGCGCGGCTGGCTTCGGCCACCGCGGCAGCCCGTTGCGGGTCGTTGGTGAAATCCCTTGATTTAGACCAGGAACCAGAGCCGCCGTTGCTCGAGGACGGCTCGTCGTGATCGTGGTGATCACCGTGCAGTGCCAGCATCGACCGGGCGAGCCGGTCCACATCGGGAACCGCCGGCTGATCTTCGGGCATGTCCGTCAGCGCTGCTCGGCGGGCACTTCGTCGGAAACCTCTTCGGCAGCAACGTTTTCCGCATCCCGCGCCTTCAGGTTGTCGGCGACCTCGGCGTTCCAGAACTCGTTGGCGCGGGTGGTGTCCACCTCGATCTCGAAGCGCTCCACCATTTCTGGCTGAACATCGGCGGCGTCGACATAGAACTGCTGATACCAGCGCCGCAGCTGGTAAACAGCGCCGTCCTCCTCGACGAGCAGCGGGTTGTCGATCCTGGTCTTGTGCTTCCAGATTTCGACGTCTTGCAGGAAGCCCTTGCTGACTCCGTCGGTGAACACCCGGGACAGCTTGTCCGTCATCTTCTCGTCCATGCCCTTGGGCTTTTCGACGATGACACCCCACTGCAGCATGAACGAGTTCTGCGAGACGGGGTAGTGGCAGTTGATCAGGATCGACTCGGCCTTATAGCCGCCATAGCTGTTGTGCAGCCAGTTGATCATGAACGACGGGCCGAAATACGACGCTTCGGAATCCAAATGCGCTTCGCCGTAGGACGTACCCAGATCGTTGACGTCGGGCCGGCCCACGTTGTGCAGGTACTGCGAGGCGATGTGGCCTTCGAAGACGTTCTTGAAGAACGTCGGCAGACCGAAATGGATGTAGAAGAAGTGCGCCATGTCGGTGACGTTGTCGATGATGTCGCGGCAGTTGGATCCTTCGATGAGGATGCTGTTCCACCGCCACTCGGTCCACTCGTCGTTACCGGCTTCGGCAAGCTCAGGGATGCGGACCGCGGGGTCCGGCGGATTGTTCTCGTGGTCGTGCCAGACGAACAACAGGCCACTTCGTACGTCGGTGGTCCACGCCCGGGTGCGCGCCGTCTTGGGGGTGCGCTTGGCGTATGGCACCAGCTTGCAACGGCCGTCACCACCCCAGCGCCAGTCGTGGAACGGGCAGGCGACCTCGTCGCCCTTGATGGTGCCCTCGGACAGGTCACCGCCCATGTGCCGGCAGTAGCCGTCAAGCACCTTCAGGTCCCCGTGCGAGTCGGCGAAAACCACTAACTTGGTGCCGAATGCGGTCACGGAGTGCGGTTTGCCGTCGCGAAAGTCTTGTGCAACGCCCAGGCAATGCCAGCCTCGGGCATACCTGGTCGGTAAGGCGCCGGCGTCGATCTCCCGGACACCGACGCTTGTTGTGTCGGTATTCACCCAGTCACCTCCAGATTGCGGGCTGCTAACTAGAACACGTTACAGTTTTGTGGCGGGGATGCGCAACGACGGCGAGCCTGGCCACTACATATGCGCATTGCGGTATACGTAATTGATGCCGCTGTACTCATTCGAGGGCCGTTCACCGAAGGTCGATCCCACCGCGTTCGTAGCACCGACCGCCACCTTGATCGGCGACGTCACCGTCCAAGCGGGCGCATCGGTCTGGTACAACGCGGTGCTGCGCGGCGACTATGCGCCGGTCGTGGTGCGCGAAGGGGCAAACGTGCAGGACGGATCGGTGTTGCACGCACCGCCGGGCATCCCCGTTGATCTCGGTCCCGGCGCCACGGTGGCGCACCTGTGCGTCATCCACGGGGCCCACATCGGGCAGGAGGCGTTGATCGCGAACCACGCGACGGTGCTGGACGGTGCCGTGATCGGCGCGCGGTGCCTGGTCGCGGCCGGCTCGCTGGTGCTCGGCGGCACCCAGATTCCGGCCGGAATGTTGGTGACCGGGGCGCCGGCCAAGGTGAAGGGCCCCATCGAGGGAACGGGCGCCGAGATGTGGGTCAATGTGAATCCGCAGGCCTACCGCGACCTGGCGCAGCGGCATCTGGCCGGCGTGGAGCCGGTCGTCAGCGACGTCGGCGAAGGCTAGACCTTCTTGGTGCTCGCGGCCGCGCGATCCATCTCCCAGTAGGCGCGCAACGCCACCATTTGACCGTCGTCGTTGGCCTTATAGGTAAACACGCCTTCCGCGGTGACCTGGTAGTCGCCCGAAGTGATCAGGATGTGCCCGACGTTGGCTTCCTCGTTGCCGCATTGGTAGGTGTC
>JAVROG010000523.1:0-6500 GCA_032162865.1 Mycobacterium sp.
GGGATGTCCTGCGGTGCCTGCGCCCATCGGGTGAAGTCGACCCTCAATAAGCTGCCGGGTGTTCGGGCGTCGGTCAATTTCGCCACCCGCGTGGCCACGATCGAAGCGGGCGCGGACACCACAACCGAGGCGCTCTGCGATGCGGTACGTGCGGCCGGTTACGAGGCCCGGCCGCACCAAGCGGGCAAGGAACGCGAAGGCGATCCCGACGCCGATCATGCGCGGTATCTGCTGATTCGGCTGGCGGTCGCCGCCGTGTTCTTTGTGCCGTTGGCCCACTTCTCGGTGTTGTTTGCTGTCGTGCCTAGTTCGCGCTTCACCGGCTGGGAATGGGTGCTCACATTGCTGGCGCTGCCGGTGGTCGCGTGGGCAGCGTGGCCGTTTCACCGCGTCGCGCTCCGCAATGCGATGCACGGCGGCGCGTCGATGGAGACGTTGATCTCGGTCGGTATCACCGCCGCAACGGTCTGGTCGCTGTACACCGTCTTCGGCGGTCATCAATCCGTCGAGCGCAGGGGGGTCTGGCAAGCGTTGCTGGGAAGCGACGCCATCTACTTTGAAGTCGCCGCGGGCGTCACGGTGTTCTTGCTGGTCGGGCGGTATTTTGAGGCCCGCGCCAAATCGAAGGCGGGCGGCGCGTTGCGTGCACTGGCGGCGCTGAGCGCCAAGGAAGTCGCCGTGCTGGAGCCCGACGGGTCGGAAACGGTGATCCCGGCAGACGAACTCCAAGAGCAGCAGCGCTTCGTGGTGCGCCCCGGTCAGACCATCGCGGCCGACGGCCTAGTCGTCGAGGGATCCGCCGCGGTCGACATGAGTGCGATGACCGGCGAGGCCAAACCGGTCCGCGTGAAGCCCGGTTCGAAAGTCATCGGCGGCACAGCCGTGCTGGACGGCAGGCTGATCGTCGAGGCCGCTGCGGTGGGTGCCGATACCCAGTTCGCCGGCATGGTCCGGTTGGTCGAGCAGGCGCAGGCGCAACGGGCCGACGCGCAACGACTTGCCGACCGGATCGCTTCGGTGTTCGTTCCGTGCGTTTTCGCCATCGCCACGTTGACCGCCGCCGGATGGCTGGTCGCGGGCGGGTCACCCGACCGGGCGTTCTCGGCCGCCCTGGCCGTACTCGTCATCGCCTGCCCATGTGCGCTCGGGCTCGCGACTCCGACGGCAATGATGGTCGCGTCGGGCCGCGGCGCCCAACTTGGCATATTCCTCAAGGGCCACGACTCGTTGGAGGCCACCCGTGCGGTCGATACGGTTGTGTTCGACAAGACGGGCACGCTGACGACGGGCCAATTGACGGTCACCGCCGTGACAGTCGCGCCCGGCTGGGATGCCGACGAAGTACTCGAATTGGCAGCGACGGTGGAAGCTGCGTCCGAGCATGCGGTAGGGCTTGCGATTGCCGCATCCGCTGCGCATCGGGAAGTGGTAGCCGATTTCCGTGCCGTGCCCGGCCGCGGAGTCAGCGGCACCGTGGCAGGCCGGACGGTGCGGGTAGGCAAACCGTCCTGGATCACGTCTTCGTCCAACGAGGCGGGGCTGGTCGCGGCGCGGCGGAAGGCCGAATCTCAGGGTGAGACAGCGGTTTTCATAGCTGTTGAAGGGCAGGTGTGCGGGGTTATCGCGGTGGCCGACGCGGTGAAAGACACCGCGGCCGGCGCCGTGGCCGCGTTGCACGATCGGGGCTTTCGCACGGTGCTTCTCACCGGTGACAACCCGGCATCGGCGGCGGCGGTGGCCGCCCGCGTCGGTATCGACGAGGTGATCGCCGACATTGCGCCCGAAGGCAAGGTCGACGTCATCGAGCAGCTGCGCGAGCGCGGGCACGTGGTGGCGATGGTCGGCGACGGCATCAACGATGGACCGGCACTCGCCTGCTCCGATCTGGGAATGGCCATCGGCCGTGGTACCGATGTCGCGATCGGTGCCGCCGACGTCATCCTCGTTCGGGAGAACCTCGAGGTCGTGCCGCTGGCGCTTGATCTGGCCACCGCGACGATGCGCACCATCAGAATCAACATGGTCTGGGCGTTCGGCTATAACATCGCCGCAATCCCGATCGCCGCCGCAGGGCTGCTCAACCCGCTGATAGCCGGTGCGGCGATGGCGTTCTCGTCATTCTTCGTTGTGTCAAACAGCCTGCGACTGCGCAACTTCGGAGCCACTCGAGGCGGTGCGGTGGCCCGCAGCTAGGCGGCCGATCCGTCCGTCGGCCACAGGTGACCACGCCGCCGCCCACGGGATGCGTTCTGGGGCAATACGATATCGGGCTCCGCCGCGACTTTCGCGGTCAGCGGCTGAGGCGGGTCGCTGCTGCGCCACACCAGGATCGCGAGGACAGCGCCGATGACTACCGGGATGTGTGTCAGGATCCGCATGGCAGTGACGGTGCCGGACAGCGAATCCATTACGACGTAAACCGTTAGCACACCGGCGAATACCGTCAAGACCCCGGCGAGACCGGTGGCTGCCCGCGGCCAGATGGCCGCGCCGATCATCGCCACCGCAAGGGCGACCGACCACGAAGTCGACTCGTTGAGCAGATGGTTGCCCGCGGAAATTCCGTGATCGTGTGCAAGTCCGACGCTCAAACCGAGGCCTTGGGCGATCGCCAGGACTACCTGCGCCAGGCCCACGCCCAGCAACGCCCAACGCTGCCAACTCATGCGTCCATGCCGCCGCACCGGCTGCTGGTCCGGCCCGAACGGGCCAAGAGGTGCGATGACCGGCCGGGACTGAACCAGCCGGCGCAGCACGTCAGCTTGTTCGGCCACCTGCTCAAACCATGCCCGACACGGGGCACATTCACCGAGGTGTTCGTCAACGCGCGCCGAGGGCACGGGCTCTCGCTCGTCGTCCAGTCGGGCCGATAACGCCTCCCGGGCTACCTCGCAGTCCATACCTCTATAGTCGCGCAATGCCGCCGGATTGTTCCCGGCCGCTGGAGATTATTTGTACTGGCCGCAGACTCGGCGATTTAGCGCTATTCGGCAACAAGAGGAGCCAACGCGCCTGGCTCGGTCAGGAGAATTCGACGAGTGTCGTAGGGGCTCGAAGCCGGTCGAGGACCCGCAGTCGGTAGGCCAACGGTATAGCCGTGCGCAAGAACCTGCCGCGCCCCGGTGGCGCCGACAGCTCGCGTACCGCACGGATACCGGGCATGGCGCGCAAGTCGGCATAGTTGTTCGCGGTAAACCAGAACGGCATGGGCGGTGTCGTGTAGTGCTCGCTGAGCTTGAATCCGCGGCGCCGCGAATACCTGCTCAGTAGCCAAGGGATGCTGTCGAAGATCAGTTGACCACCGCGAAATCGTTTGGCGCAGGACGCAATCAGATCGAAAACCTGATCGCGTTGCAGGTACTGGAACAGACCCTCGGCAGTGATCAGCACACCGTCGCTGTCGTCGACGTGGTCCATCCAGCTGTGGTCGAGCGCGGACTGGGCGCGGTAGTTCAGCCGGTCTGATGCCGGCAGCAGCCGCTGCCGCAATTGCACGATCGGTTCCAGGTCCACCGAAAGCCAGGTCAGCTCGCCGTTGTCGAGGCGCCAGAAGCTGGTTTGCAGTCCCTCCGCCAGAGCGACGACGGTCGCACGCGGATGCTCGGCCAAGAACTGGCGAGAGGCATTGTCGAAGGCCAGGGCACGCAGGGCGGTCGCTTGGTGGGTACGGCCAAAGTGCTGATAGTCGTAATCGATACTGTCGCGCAGGGCAATTGCCATCGGGTCGACGATGATGCCGTCGGGGCGGGCGGCCTCGGTCGCTCGCTGATGCAATGTCAGGAGCGCTGTTTCGGATATCCCGCCAAGGTGACGGGCGTCGATGGCTGGCATGGATCTGACTGTACTAACCAGCGTCACCTAGGCAGGCGGGAACTTTTCCCTCGCGCGCAACGACTACACCACCACCAAGGCGCGCGCACCAAGGCGCGCGATGTCTGCCCACGTAGTGGCAATCAATCCCAGGGAGGTGGTGGTCTGACAGGCACGATATGGATGGCGATGCCTCCGGAAGTGCACTCGGCTCTGTTGAGTGCCGGGGAAGGTCCCGGGCCGTTGCTTGCCGCCGGCTTGCAGTGGCAAGAGCTCAGCAATCAATACAGATACGCAGCTGCCGAGCTGCGCCAAACGCTCGCCGAGGTAGCGGCCAGTACCTGGCAGGGAACCAGCGCCACCCGATATGTGGCGGCACACGGCCCCTACCTCGCTTGGCTTGAAAAAGCTTCACTCGATAGTGCTGTCGCGGCTGGCCAGCATGAAACCGCCGCCGTCGCCTACAGCAGCGCCGTAGCCGTGATGCCAACCCTGGCGGAACTGACCGCGAACCACGCCACCCATGGTGTCCTGGTCGCCACCAACTTCTTCGGCCTCAACACCATTCCCATCGCCCTCAATGAGGCCGATTACGTCCGGATGTGGGTTCAAGCCGCCGACACCATGGCCGTGTACGAGGCCGTCACCGAGACGGCGAGGTCAGCCCTACCTGCCACGCAGCCGGCACCACCCATCCTGGCCCCTGGGGGTGAAGCCCCAAGTGCCCAGCCGGACGCATCGAGTTCAATCGCGCAACTCATCGCCGACATCCTGAATTTTGTTGCCGATCCGTACACGTATTTCGTCGAGTTTTTCCAGCAATTCGGATTGAGCCCAGCCACCACGATCGCCCTGGCCGTCATTGCGTTGTTCCTGTACGACGTTCTCTTCTATCCCTACTACGCCTCGTATTCGCTGCTGCTGCTGCCTCTTTTCACTCCGGCGCTGAGCGCCCTGAGTGCTCTGAACTCGCTGAGCTTCTTGCTGAACATCGAGCCGGCGCCGGCGCCGGCGCTGCTGCCGGTTGCCACCGAATCCGGCGGGGGCCACCGGGTCGACTCGAACGTGGGTGCGGCGGCGGCACCCGCAGCGACGGTCGCCCCCAGTGCAGGCCCACAAGCCAGCACGCCCGCGCCTGGCACGGCCGCCTCCGCTGCGGTGAGCAGCGCGCCACCTGCACCCAGTGTTGCCTACGGCGTGCCCGGCATGGTGCCCCCGGAAGTCGCCGCTGGACCCAAGGCTGGCGCCACGTCGACCGACACCATCAAGGACGTCGCCGGCTCAGCCGCGGTCGATAGATCGGGGGCCGCTGCGTCCACCCGCGGTAGGAAACGCCGCAAGGGCACAGTTGGCGCGCGCGGTTACCGCGACGAATTCCTGGACGCGACTGCGACCTTGGAAAGCGCTGTCAGCGCTCTGCGCGCCGTCTCCAACGGGGAACTCGCCTCCCACACGGCGAGCGAGCGGGGCGCCGGCCCGCTCGGCT
The DNA here is from genome assembly GCA_032162865.1 of Mycobacterium sp. Lineage (GTDB taxonomy): Bacteria > Actinomycetota > Actinomycetes > Mycobacteriales > Mycobacteriaceae > Mycobacterium. The sequence continues at coordinate 5,297 of JAVROG010000523.1, forward strand.
TCACCGGTGCCACCCGCACGACCGCCGCTGCGCCAGCCGGGCTGGTCCAGGTAGCGGTCGAGGGCACGAGCACCACCATCCCACTGCTCCCCACGACGTGGCCAACCGATGCCCACGAAACGTCGGGTCGCCGATAATGCGAACTCCCCGTCAGGTTTTATCGGCGGCACCAAGGATCCTTCAAGAATCCCCCAAGGATATGCCGAGTGGCTGATGGGACATTTCCTATATCAAGAAAGTCGACCCGACAGTGACATCGCTCGAAGTCGCATCAAGGAGGTCTAAATCACCGCAGCAATTGATGCCCCCAGGACAGATCATTTTTATCCACGACCGAACAGAAGAAGAGAATTTATGACGCTCAATGTAAAAGGTAAAGGACTCGGTGCACAGGTCACCGGGCTCGATCCCGCACATCTGGACGATATATCCCCGGCTGAGCTTCGCGAGATCGTTTACACGAACAAGCTCGTCATTCTGAAGGACGTACAGCCGTCTCCGGAACAATTTATCAAACTCGGTAAACTCGTCGGAGAAATCGTTCCTTACTATGAGCAGCTTTATCATCACCAGGACCACACCGAAATCTTTGTTTCGTCCACGGAGCAAGGTCAAGGCGTTCCGAAAACCGGCGCATTCTGGCATATCGATTACATGTTCATGCCGGAACCATTCGCGTTTTCCATGGTGCTACCACTGACGGTGCCGGGACTCGACCGCGGAACCTACTTCATCGATCTCACCAAGGTTTGGGAGTCGCTGCCGGCCGCTAAGCAGGACCCGGTCCGCGGGACATTCAGCACCCATGACCCTCGGCGGCACATCAAGATTCGTCCACAGGACGTCTACAAGCCCATCGGCGAAGTATGGGACGAGATCAACCGGACAACCCCGCCAATTCAGTGGCCCACGGTGATCAGGCACCCGCACACAGGTGAAGAGATCCTCTACATCTGCGCATCGGGCACCACCAAGATCGAGGACAAAGACGGGAATGTGCTCGACCCGGCAATACTGCAAGAACTCATGGAGGCGACGGGCCAACTCGACACCGAGTACAAATCGCCTTTAATCCACACCCAACATTACGAAGTTGGCGACATCATTCTGTGGGACAACCGTGCTCTTATGCACCGCGCAAAGCACGGCACCGCCGCAGGCCATTTAACCACCCACCGGCTGACCATGTTGGACGGCCTTCAAA
>JAVROG010000524.1:0-4945 GCA_032162865.1 Mycobacterium sp.
AGCACCCCGAGCCCACCGGAGACAACGACCGCCGCGACGAACTTGCCAAACAGCCCCAGTGGGTGGCCCACCAATATCGGCGCGAACACCAGCACCGGCCAGTGCCACAGATACCACGAGTACGAGAGCCGTCCGATCGCCCGCATCGGTGACCAGGCCAGGATGCGCCCGGCGCCCTGTGATGGCGTTGCGCAGCCGGCGCCGAGCAACAGCGCGGTGCCCAGGACGGGCAACAGCGCGGCGGTACCCGGATAGGGTATGTCCGGGGTGAAGTAGACGCAGGCCCACAGAACCATGGCCAGCCCGACCCACCCCGTGGTCACCGCAACTCGCGCCGGCAGTCGGCTCCAATACTCGGCTGTGAGGGCCACCAAGGCACCAAGAGCCAACTGCCAGGCCCTCGTGAAAAGCGAGAAGTAGGCCGCGAGCGGCATCACGTAGGTGACAAGCAGCGACAGCGCGAACGATACGACCGCGATCAGCGTGACGAGCGCCAGATACGGGCCTTTTGACGGCGGCGCACCGGTCTTTGGGCGACGACGCAAACGCCGGATCAGCCATGCCGTACCGACGATCAAGGGCGGCCACAGAAAATAGAACTGTTCCTCCACGCCCAATGTCCAGTAGTGCTGAAACGGCGAGGGCACGCCCCCGGCGAAATAGTCGACCTGTTGAGCAATGAACCAGAAGTTGGGAACGTATAACGCGCAAGCGATGGCGTCCTTCAGCGCGCTTTGAGCCTGCACCACGGGTAGCAAGATAGCCGCGGCGATCGCGGTGATTACGCCCACTGTGGCAGATACCGGCAGCAATCGGCGTGCCCGCCCGCCATAGAATTGGCGCAACCCGAGGGTGCCGGTTCTGCTCAACTGCTTCCAGAGCGCCCCGGTGATGACGAAGCCCGAGATTTCGAAGAATATGTCCGGGCCGACGAACCCACCACTCACACCCGGCATGGAAATGTGCCAGCCGACAATGGCCAACAGGGTGAAGCCGCGCAAGCCCTCGATGTCGTCGCGGAATTCCGTCCTTTTCGGAGGCGGCCCCACCACCGCTTCAACAGGACCGAGGCTGTCGGACTGGGTGGGGCTGACGCTGTCGGACTCGGTGGGGCTGGCGCTGTCGGGAGGGCTGAGGCTGTCAGACGGCTCAACGCTGTCGGAAGGACTAACGCTGTCGGACTGGCGCATGATCACTCACTATAGATAAGCCGACGTGGAGACAGGCATGTATCAGGGTTATCCCATCTTCGGTGTGACTTTGGTTTTCCCGCCTCGGTTGGGCGCGCATGCGTTGGTCATCCGCCGATAATGGGCGCGGGAATTCAATTGCGTTACTGGGGTACAGGACTCGTCAAATCATTGACGTGTCCGCGGCGACTGTAACCCGGTTAGCGCGATTTAAATCGGCTTCGGTCGCGACACCGCGCCTACCAGCGCTGAACATGTCGCATGCGTGAATTACACTATGCGGGGCGGGTTTTCGTTCGCTTAGGGCCGCCGCAAGTTGCATTCAAGAATTCCCGCCGGGAGCAAAGATCAGGTGATGACCGGCGTGTCCGGCTTTGGCTTGACCGAATTGGCGGCGCGATCTCCGTGTCCGTTCGAATCATGTTCCAACAGTTCGTATCCCAGGCCGAACAACGGTAACGAATGGGTGAGCAGGTGGTCGACCGGTTCCTTCCCACTGCCTTTGCCGTTGGTCTTGCGCTTGGCTTTCGCTGCACATTTCGCCAAATCGTAGGCTGGCATGGCGGTGAGGCCGAACAACGGCAGTGAGTGCCCGGGTAGCAAGTCGACCGTGCTACCGGCGCGCTTCGGTCGCGCCTTTCGAACCATCTTCGGTGCGGGCGGAAGGGGCGCCGCTCCCGGGGCTTTGCCGGCGATGAAGTGCTTTGCCCGATTGAGCCAAAGTTGGGTTTGCGCTGAGCGCTTGCGCTGCTTGGCTTTTTGAGGTCCGCTCTGTCCCAACTTGGACGGCCACCAGTTCTTCTGGCCGAGCAACGCAGCCACTGCCGGCACCGTAATGGTGCGGACCAGGAAGGTGTCGATCACAATCCCGATGCCGATGGTGAAACCGGCCTGAGCCATGGTGGTTATGCTGGCGCCGATCAGGCCGAACATCGAAGCGGCAAAGATCAGACCCGCGGAGGTGATCACACCGCCGGTCGATCCCACCGTGCGGATGACACCGACCCGAACACCATGTGGTGACTCATCGCGAATACGGGAAATGAGCAACATGTTGTAGTCGGCACCCACTGCGACCAACAAGATGAACGACAATCCCGGCAGGCTCCAGTGAATTCCCTGTCCCAAAATCCAGTTGAAGACGATGACGGCCAGACCCAAGGCCGACATGAAGGAAATCAGCACCGACGCGATCAGGTACAACGGCGCAACGATCGCTCGCAGCAAAATGACCAGGATGAAGAACACGATGAGGATGGTCGCAAGGACGATGAATTTGATGTCGTCGTTGTAGAAGTCGCGGGTGTCGCGAAGCGCGCTCGGGATTCCCACCAGTTGTACCTTGGCGTCGGCCAGCTCAGAATTTGGCTGCGCCGACCGGGCCACTTCAAGGATCTTGTTGACCTGATCCATGCCCTCTTTACTGGAGGCACCAAGCTTGCTTTGTACGAAGTACCGCGCTGCGTGCCCGTCCGGCGAGAGAAAGAACTGGGCGCCTTTCTTGTAGTCGTCGCGCGTCATGATCTGCGGCGGAATGTTGAAGCCGGCCATGTTCGGCGCTGACGCGTCACGTCTCATACCGAGTAGGAAGTCTGAAGCCTCGTTGAGACCGCCGCCCATCTTCTTGGTCTGATCGACCAATGCCTGCACGCCGTCGGCCACTGCCCCACTGCCGTCGGCAAGGGCACCGGCACCAGCTTGCAGTTGCGCCAGCGTATTAGGAAGGCCCTCGATCATCCTGAGTGTGGACACGATCTGCTTCAGTTGGTCATCAAGTTTGCCAACTGTCTGCGCCAGCGTCTGGTACTGATCGGTCTGCTGCAGGGTGACGGCAAATGATCGGATCGATCGCAGCAGGCCGTCGTTTCCGGACTGGACGATCGCCCCCAACTGCGAGCGCGACCGCACACAGGCGGGGTCGATGTTGCAGTCTGGGCTGTTATTCAGGGCCGTCACCATCGGAGCGGCCCACGCGGCAGTCGATTCCGCATCCGTAACAGTGCCACTGAGATTGTTGCCGAGCGCCCGCATGCGCCCGACGTAGTGGGACGCGCTGTCGAGTTGCTGAATCGTCTTGTCGCCACCCATTAGTTGAAGCAGGCCTTCCAACATGGAGACCATGCCGGCGGAGCTGGCGACCGCCTCATTGACTTGCGAGCGGATCCCGTCCAGGGCCTCATGTAGCTGGCGAGAACCGCCGACGAGATGGTCCAATTCGCCCCCGTGCTCCGAAATAGCGGTGGAAGCCTCGTTGAGCTTGCTGCCCACCTCGCCCGCCTGGAACGACACCTTGGTTTCCTTCAACGGTTCCCCGTTGGGCCGGGTCAAGCCCCGCACCATCACAATGTCGGGCATATCGGCAATCCGGCGCGACATGAGCTCCAGGTCTCCCAATGCTGCCGGAGTACGTAGGTCCCGCGGCGAGTTGACAAACAGAAACATCGGTGTCATCGAGTTCATCGGGAAGTGGCGATTCATTGCGTTGAGTCCGCGCACGCTGTCCATGTCCTGCGGCATGGTCTTGAGGTCGTCGTAGTTGAACTGGATGAAGGTTGCGCTACCTGCCAGGGCGGCTAGAACGATGAGGCTGCCGACCAAGTGGACCTTGGGGCGCCGCACAATGCGCGTTCCCGAGATCCGCCAGAAGCGGGTGGTCAGTTCGCGTCGGGGCTTGATCCAGCCGCGTCGCCCGGTCAGCACCAAGATTGCCGGCAGGAACGTGGTGGCCGTCAGCAGCGACACGATGATCGAAACGGTGATCGCCGGGCCCACCGCCGAAAACACTTCCAGCTTCGTGAAGACCATTGCCAGGAAGGTGACCGCCACGGTGGCTGCGGATGCGGCGATGACCTTGCCGATCGACATCAACGCTTTCTTCACGGCACGATCGGAGGTCTCACCATGTCGGACGTAGTCGTGATATCGACTGATCAGAAAGACGGCGTAGTCGGTGCCAGCACCGATCATGACCGCGCTCATGAAAACGATGCACTGCATGTTGACGGTCAAGCCCATTTCGGACAACGCCGACAAGACGCCCTGTGCGCCCCCTATCGAGACGCCGATCGTGGCCAGGGGCAAGAGCATGGTGACCAGGCTGCGATAGACGATGATCAGGATGATCAGCACGCTGACGATGGTGGCGACCTCGATGATCTGCACGTCCGATTCGCCGAGCTTCTGAACGTCGGACGCGGTCGCTACGCCACCGCTGACGTTGGCTGTCAGCGTGGTTCCCGCAAGCGTCTTGTTGATGATCGCTCTGATGTTTATCAGCGCCGCCTGAGTCTCGGGCGCTGCCTCTGCGCCCGGCAGGTTGATCGGTAGATTCCAGGCTTTTTTGTCTTTGCTTTCCAGCAACTGGCGCAACTCCGGCGTGGCCATGAAGTCTTGTACCGACATCTTGTCCTGCGTGTCCGCGTGCAGGTTGTCAAGCAGCTTGCGATAGGTGTCTTCGTCCGCGGGACTGAGGCCATTCTCGTCGGTCAAGATGATCAACAGCATGGAGCCGGCTGGTTTGTCGTCAGCCGGCTTACCGCCGCCACCGGCATCGGTGTCATCATTGGCCTTCGTGCCGTCACTGGGCTTCGCGGCGAAGGCTTTATTCATTTCGACCTGAGCGATCGAAGTCGGTGCGTTGTCGGGTATCGGCTTCGTTTCGTGCTTAGCCGCCTGCACCTGGAGCGGGGGGAAGGTCAGTGCCAGGATGGCGACGACCGCGATCCAGCCGGCGATGGCCAGCCACGGCCACTTGA
>JAVROG010000525.1:0-12924 GCA_032162865.1 Mycobacterium sp.
GTCCAGCGGCAAACCCCGCCGCGACGGCGGTGCCGGTGGAGCCGACTCTGAGCGTGCACGCCTACTCGCCGCCGCTGACCGCCATGTCCTACTACGGTGTGACCGAACGCAACACCCTGCGCCGCCAGCGCACCGAGCTGACCGATAAACCCGAAGGGTCTTGATGAGTCGAATCGACCGGGTGCTGGCCGCGGCGCGCGACCGGTACCACCGGCTTCCGGCCGAGCAGGTGCCCGAGGCGGTGCGTCGCGGCGCGTTGCTCGTCGACATCCGGCCGCAAGCCCAGCGGGCCCGCGAAGGCGAGGTGCCGGGGTCGCTGGTCATCGAACGCAACGTTCTGGAATGGCGCTGCGACCCCACCAGCGAAGCCCGGCTTCCGGAGGCCGTCAGCGACGACGTCGAGTGGGTGATCCTGTGCTCGGAGGGCTACACCTCGAGTTTGGCGGCGGCGGCGCTGTTGGACCTCGGCCTGCACCGCGCCACCGATGTAGTCGGCGGTTATCACGCACTGGTCGCTGCGGATGTGCTGGCCGAGCTTGCGCCGGTAGTCCGCTAGCCGCCCCCGGAGTTGTCGCTCCCCGGACCTTCCAGCGTGACGTCGGCGTGCAGCAGTGGCCGCAGCTTCTCCGTCTTGGCCGGCGTCCAGCCCGGCGGCGACAGCACCGCCGCCCAGGCGTCGGCCACGTTCGCGACGTAGATGTGGCCATGCCCGTCGGGCACATCAACCGCGACGGCCATGTCGGCGGAGACCTGCAGGAACGTCACCAGCGGGATCCAGTGGGTCTCGGGTAGCACGTCATAGCCCCGCTTCTCGCGCAGCCAGTCCGGTTCGTGGAACAGCAGATCAGGGGTCCACCAGGCAATCGGGTCGGAGGCGTGCTGCAAATACACCACCTTCGGTCTGCCCCAGTCCGCTCTCGGGCGGTCCAGATTGTCCGGGCGCGCGACGAACCGGACGTTGTGGCCGTCGTCGTAGATCGGTAACCACTCCGGCGACCCGCGATCGCGTTGCGCGGTCAGCTGGGTCCAGATGGTGTTGTTGAAGGTCGGTCCGCTGAACAGCGCGCCGTCGGTGCGCGCCAGGACGTTGTTGAGGCTCATGAAAGGCGCTTCACCGCCGAACGATCCCAGACTTTCCCCGAACACCACCAGCTTGGGCCGTTTGAATTCCGGCATCTGCCGGATCAGTTTGTCCACCGCCTCGAACAGCGCCTGACCGGCGTGCCGGGCGTTCTCCTTGTCCACCAGGAACGACAGCCAGCTCGGCAGGAACGAATACTGCATGCTCACGATCGCGGTGTTGCCGTTGTACATGTACTCCAGCGCCGAAGCTTCGGCCTCATTGATCCAACCGGTGCCCGTGGTGGTGCCGACCGCGACGACGTCGCGTTGCAGCCCGCCCGTGCGCAGCAATTCACGTGCGGCCAGGTCCGCGGTCGCGTCGATGTCTTTCGCAGAACCCAGCCCGGCGTATGCGCGGATCGGCTGGACGGCCGGGGCGCCATTGAAAGAGGTGAGTGTCTTCATCGACGGTCCGCCCCCGACGAAGAGGCGGCCTTGATGGCCAAGCGACTCCCACGACACCAGCGAGTCCGGACCACCCGAGCGCAGCTTGGTTTTCGGCGGCGCGTTGTCGGGGTCCATCTCGTTGTTGACCGAGGCGAACGTGCCGTTCATGGAATGCATCGCGAACTTGAGGACGACACCGTTGAGCAGGCTGATCGTCAGCACCATGAGCCCGATCACGACGATGGCCGCTGAGACGCGAAACGGCGCGATCCGGTCGACTTGGCCCACCAGAAGAATGACCAGCCACCGGACGAACTTGCCGATCTCGACCAACGTGAACAGCACAATCATCGACAGCACCGCGGTCAGCGGGTAGTCGTACCACTTCAGATGCTCGACACCCATCATGTCGCGCACGTTGTCCTGCCAGACGTGGAAGCGGATAGCCATGGTCACCAGGCCGATCGCGCCGACCACGATCAGTGGCAGCCACGCCCACGGTGGCGCCGGGGGGGTGGCACTCTGCGAGCGCATGTAACGGACCAGCCAGACACCAAACACCCCGAGCCCGTAGCCGATGGCGCCGGAGAAACCGCTGACGACGCCTTGGAACAACGGGCCGCGGGGCAGCAGCGACGGGGTCAGCGACAGCCAGACGAAGATCAGGCCGAACATGGTCCCGGTGTAGGTGTAGTTCCGTACCCACCATCGGCCGCGGAGCAACATCGGCGGCCTGGGTGCCTCCGGGGTTTGTTCACCGGCGGCCGGCTGGTCGTCGGCCGATTCTTCGCCGGTGGCGACGGTGGTGGAACCGCTCATTGGTGGGTGAAGTCGGGCGGGCGCTTTTCGATGAAGGCCGCCATGCCTTCGGACTGGTCGTCGGTGGCGAATGTCGAGTGGAAAAGCCGACGCTCGTAGAGGAGTCCCTCGGCCAGCGTCGATTCGAACGCGCGGTTGACGGCCTCTTTGGCCATCTGACTGGATGGCAGCGACATCTTGGAGATGGTAGTCGCGACGGCCTTGGCTTCGCTCAACAAATCGTCGGCCGGCACGACCCGCGAGACCAGTCCGCTGCGTTCTGCCTCCGCCGCATCGATGGTGCGTCCGGTCAGGATCAGGTCCATCGCCTTGGCCTTGCCGACGGCCCGGGTCAACCGCTGGGAGCCGCCCATGCCTGGGATCACCCCGAGTTTGATCTCCGGCTGACCGAACTTCGCGGTGTCCGCTGCGATCAGCAGGTCGCACATCATCGCCAGCTCACAGCCGCCGCCCAGCGCGTATCCGGCAACAGCCGCGAGGGTCGGGGTGCGAACGGCGGCCAGCCTGGCCCAAGGGGCGAAGAAGTCGGCGCCGAATGCATCGGCGAAGGACAGCCCGGACATTTCCTTGATGTCGGCGCCGGCGGCGAACGCTTTGGCAGAACCGGTGATGATGATCGCCCCGATACCGTCATCGTTGTCCAGTTCGATTGCAGCGCTGGTGACTTCGTTCATCACCTGACTGTTGAGTGCGTTCAGGGCCTTCGGCCGGTTCAGCGTGATGATGCCGACTCGCTCATCGCGCTCGACCAGAATGGTTTCGTACGCCACAGTTTGCCCTTTCAGACTTCTCTAGAACGTCAGGTCGTCGTCGACCGGCGCGAAATATGACGCGACGTCGGCCACGGTCACCGCGGCCAACTCAGCCGGCGACCACTTCGGGTTGCGGTCCTTGTCGACCAGTTGGGCGCGGATGCCTTCGACCAGGTCGTGCGAGCGCAGCGATGCCGAAGACACCCGATAGTCCTGAACCAGAACGTCTTCCAGGCTCTCCAGTTCGGCGGCGCGACGCACCGCCTCGAATGTCACCGACAGTGAGATAGGGGAGCGGGTCCCGATCAGGTTGGCCGCGTCGTTAGCCGGTTCTGACCCTGTTTCGCCAAGCTCGCGCAACCGCGCGACGATATCGACCACGCTGTCACCCGAGTAGCACCTGTCGATCCATTCACGTTGTGCGGCAAGCTCACTCGGTGGCGGTTCGACGGCGTGGCGGGCGAGTGCTCCCTCGACGCCGTCAGTGCCGACCGCTGTGGCGAACGCATCGAGTTCGCTGTGCGGCACGTAGTGATCGGCGAACCCCAGCGCGATAGCGTCGGCGCCGTTGAACGGTGCTCCGGTGAGCGCGGCGTGCAGTCCCAATTTCCCGGGTGCCCGGGAAAGCAGGTACGTGCCGCCGACGTCGGGGACGAACCCGATGCCTACCTCGGGCATCGCGATCTTCGAGGTGTCGGTCACCACGCGGGTGTTCGCGTGGGCGCTGACGCCGACACCGCCGCCCATCACGATGCCGTCCATCAACGCCACGTACGGCTTGGCGAACCGCCCGACCAGACCGTTGAGCAGATATTCGTCGCGCCAGAACCGCCGCGCCTCAACCCCGTCCTTCCGCGCGCTGTGATAGATGGCCACCACGTCACCGCCGGCGCACAGTCCCCGTTCCCCGGCCCCGGCCAGCACCACCGCGCGTATCGCCTCGTCGCGCTCCCAGCGGATCAGGACGCTGCTGAGCAGGTCCACCATCGTCTGATTCAGCGAATTGATCGCCTTGGGGCGATTGAGGGTCACATAGCCGACGTTGCCGTCGACGCCGGTCAGGACTTCGTCGGATTCCCCGTGTACGGCCCCACTCATGGCAGAAGTCACGCCTGGTCTCCCCTCGCCGGAATCCGCTCAACAGCCGCTCACCCAAACCGGCCCATGAGTTTGACGAGCAATCTAGATCGTGACTCGCTCGGCGGTCCCAGCGGGGCTAAGGTTTATGGTGACCCGGACCTTCAACCGGAAGCAGTAGAGAAGTCCCGGACCAACCAGTTAACGGCAGCTCCGCTGGGAACTGGGGCCGACCACTAATCGTTGAGCAGTTGTTCGCGCGGCTCGAAGCCAAAGCATTTCAGAGAGGATCCGACGGTGCGGGAGACAAGTAACCCGGTATTTCGCTCGCTGCCAAAGCAGGCGGGCGGATATGCGCAATTCGGCGCTGGTGTCCAGGCGGGCTACCCGGCTGACCCCTACGCTCCCTACCAGGAGGCGCGGGCGTCACGCCCGCTGACCATCGACGATGTCGTCACCAAGACCGGCCTCACGCTGGCGATGCTGTCGACCACCGCCGTCGTCTCCTACTTCGTGGTCGCAACCAACCTCAAGCTCGCTATGCCGCTGACCATGGTCGGTGCGCTCGGCGGCCTGGTGCTGGTGCTGATCGCCACCTTCGGTCGCAAGCAGGACAACCCGGCGATCGTGCTGAGCTACGCCGCACTGGAGGGCTTGTTCCTCGGCGCCATCTCGTTCCTGTTGGCCAACTTCTCGGTGGGATCCGCCAACGCGGGCATGCTGATCGGTGAAGCGGTGCTGGGCACCCTCGGCGTGTTCTTCGGCATGCTGGTCGTCTACAAGACCGGCGCCATCCGGGTTACCCCCAAGTTCACCCGGATGGTGGTCGCCGCGATGTTCGGCGTGCTGGTCCTGATGCTCGGCAACTTCGTGTTGGCGCTGTTCCACGTGGGCGGCGGCGAAGGCCTGGGCCTGCGCAGTGCTGGACCCATCGGCATCATCTTCTCGCTGGTGTGCATCGGTATCGCAGCGTTCAGCTTCCTGATCGACTTCGATGCGGCCGACCAGATGATCCGCGCGGGAGCGCCGGAGAAGGCCGCTTGGGGTATCGCTCTAGGCCTCACGGTGACGCTGGTCTGGCTCTACCTGGAGATCCTGCGGCTACTCAGTTATCTGCAGAACGACTAGTAGGCAAGTCCCGGACGGGCAAAGCCGGCACACCGAGAGGTGTGCCGGCTTTTTCATGCCGGGGTGTCGTGGAACTGCGTCGACTGGCGCGACCGAGCGTCAGCTGAGCCGCTCGAGCACCATGGCCATGCCCTGGCCGCCACCGACACACATGGTCTCCAGCCCGAAGGTTTTGTCCTGGGTGGTCAGGTTGTTCAGCAGCGTGGCGGTGATGCGGGCGCCGGTCATTCCGAACGGGTGGCCCAGTGCGATCGCCCCGCCGGAGATGTTCAGCTTGTCCTCCTCGATGCCCAATTCACGGGCAGAACCCAGCACCTGCACCGCGAAGGCCTCATTGATCTCGAAGAGGTCGATGTCCGAGACCGACATGCCGGCTCGCTGCAGCGCCTGCTTGGAGGCCTCGATCGGGCCCAGGCCCATGATCTCCGGGGAAAGGCCGCTGACGCCGGTGGACACGATTCGCGCCAGCGGTGTGAGGCCGAGTTCCTTGGCCTTGGTGGCGCTGGTGATCACCACGGCCGCAGCGCCGTCGTTGAGGGGGCAGGCATTGCCCGCGGTTACCGTGCCGTTGGGCCGGAAGACCGGCTTGAGCTGGCTGATCTTCTCGTAGGTGGTGCCCGCCCGCGGGCCATCGTCAGTATCGACAGTGGTCCCGTCCGGGAGGGTGACCGGGGTGATCTCGCGTGCGAAGAACCCGCTCTTGATCGCCTCCTCTGCCCGATTCTGACTGCGCACCCCCCAGTGGTCCTGGTCCTCACGGGAGATGCCGGTCATCAGCGCGACGTTCTCGGCCGTCTGGCCCATCGCGATGTAGATGTCGGGCAGGTTCCCGTCGGCGCGCGGGTCGTGCCATTCGTCGGCACCCGCGGCCGCGGAAGCCGTGCGTTCCTGGGCGGGGTCGTACAACGGGTTCTTGGTGTCCGGCCAGCCGTCGGCATTGCCCTTGCCGAACCGGGACACCGTTTCGACGCCGGCCGAGATGAAGGCATCGCCCTCGCCGGCTTTGATCGCGTGGAAGGCCATCCGAGTGGTCTGCAGGGACGACGAGCAGTAGCGGTTGACCGTAGTGCCCGGCAAGAAGTCGTAGCCCAGTGCCACCGCGACTACGCGGCCGAGGTTGAAGCCCGATTCGCCGCCCGGCTGGCCGCAACCCAGGATCAGGTCGTGGATCTGGTGCGGGTTCAGCGCGGGCACCTTGTCCAGGGCTGCGCGCACCATCTGGGCGGCCAGATCATCGGGCCGCATGCCGATCAGCGAGCCCTTCATGGCGCGGCCGATCGGTGAGCGGGCAGTGGAAACGATGACGGCTTCGGGCATGACGGCTCCTCCAGTGAATGTGGCGAAGCCGAGCCTATCGCTGAGGGGTAGCCCCTCCGCACCGGCCCATCGGGCTCGCCCGGCCCTGGGGAAGGGCTGCTGCGCGGTGGCTAAGTCAACGGGGCGCCGGCCGGCGCACGCGTTCCCAACGGGCGGGGCCACAGCCTCGACACGAGGGTGCGTCGGGTGTGATCGGCGCTGGTCGCGGGCGCGCCGACCGGAAGTTCCGGCAGCGGAATGTCGAGCTTTTCGCTCAGCGCCTCGCGCAGCGCATGCAGCAACTGTCCGGCCGCTTCGGCATACCCGGCCGCCGAGGGGTGATAGCGGTCGGCGGAGAACATCAGCTCGGGCATCTCGCGGAACTTGGGAGCCAGGAGATGCGCCAGTGGCACCGGCAGTCCCCCGGCCGCCCTGACGGCCGCGGCTTGGGCGCGCGCAAGCTGCAGGCCGCGCGTGCGCGCCAGCGAGCGCAGCGGCTGCGGGATCGCGGTGATCATTCCGAAGTCCGGACAGGTACCGACCACCACGACCGCGCCGCGGTTCCGCAATTTCCGCACCGATGCCCCCAGCCGCGCTGCCGACGGTCCGACACCGTTGAGCGCGGTGATGTCGTTGGCGCCGATGATGATCACCGCGACATCCGGCGGCGGCCCGGCAACGAACATCGCGTCGACCTGGCCGTAGACGCCCTTCGAGGTGGCACCGACGATGGCTTTAGTGCTCAGCCTGATTCGTAGGCCGGTCTGCTCGGCGAGGCTGCGTGCGATGAGGGCGCCCGGCACTTCGTCGGGGTTGACGCAGCCGTACCCGGTCGCCGTCGAGTCGCCGAAGATCATCAGGTGCAGGTCGAAGGGAGCACCGCCACGCCACCGCTCCACCGGGCCGCCCCCGCGGGTGTACACACCGTCGGCGCGCGGCGGTGTCTCCCAGGATTTCGGAATGAGGGTGCGGACATGGATCGCTTGGCCAACCAGCAGGTTGCGTGCGCCCAGATAGGCCGAGCCCGTCGAGGCGAGGGCACCCGCGGTGGCAAGAGCGATCGTCGAACGCCGCGCCACGTGCACCACGGGATCTAGTTTAGGACGGTTGTGCTGATTTCGCGGGTAGCTGATCAACAAAACGGTTACGGTGTGAAACACATGCGGTATCGAAAGAGAATCTTTGAGTGTTGCAACGAAATGGAACTGTCAAGCTAAGTTTGCGAGGTTGGCTGGACGCTTCGGCGGACAGATGAACTGAACGCTCGGTCACTTCGTCACATGCTGTATGGGACTACAACGGCGTAGGAAGTATTGAGCATGACTGCACCCAGTGAAGTATCTGGCTCACCCAGAGTTGGCATTCGCCCGCGCGACGCCTTGAAGGCTCGTAGACTCGAAGCGCGCAGATTTGCGATCAGTGACGGCGCTCCCGTCGAGGTTGTCGAGTCCGGTCCAAGCATTGCTGCGCGGTTAGCCACGCTGGCGTCTCGGGTGACGATCCGGCCGGCTCTGGCGGTCGGTAGCTACGTTCCCAATCTCCCGTGGCCGTGGGGCTTGATAGACCACGCCGCTCGCGTGCTGCTTCCGGCGACCAACACCGTCAGGGCCGAGGTGACCTTGCCGAAAGCGTCGGCGCAGCTGGTTCGCGCGCCTGGTGTACTGCCAGCGGACGGCACCCGCCGGGTGATTCTGTACCTGCACGGCGGCGCCTTCTTGACCTGTGGAGCAAACTCGCACGCTCGGCTGGTGGAAGCGCTCTCGAAGTTCGCTGACGCGCCCATTCTCGTCGTCAATTACCGGTTGATGCCCAAGCATTCAATCGGGATGGCACTCGATGACTGTCACGACGGCTATCGCTGGCTGCGGCTGATGGGATACGACCCGGAGCAGATTGTGCTGGCTGGCGACTCCGCCGGCGGGTACCTCGCGCTGAGCCTGGCGCAGCGTTTGCAACACAAAGGCGACGAGCCCGCGGCTCTGATAGCGATCTCGCCACTGCTGCAGCTGGCAAAGGAAGATAAGCAGGCGCATCCCAACAGCAAGACGGACGCGATGTTCCCGCCGAAGGCCTTCGATGCGCTCGGCGAATTGGTTGCTAGCTCTGCCGCCAAGAACAAGGTGGACGGCCAGCCGGAAGAGATCTACGAGCCGTTGGACCACATCGAGCCGGGCCTGCCCAGGACGCTGATTCACGTGTCCGGATCCGAGGTGCTGCTGCATGACGCGCGGTTAGCGGCGACAAGGCTAGCCGCGGCGGGTGTGCCGGCCGAGGTGCGGGTCTGGCCGGGTCAGATCCACGACTTCCAGGTTGCCGGGCCGATGTTGCCCGAGGCAGTGCGCTCGTTGCGCCAGATCGGGGAGTACATCCGCGAGGCCACCGGTTAGGGGCCGGTCCGACCGACCTAGCGGGTGTGCGCCGCCCGAAACCGCCTGAGACCATAGGCGCATGCGTATTGCGGAGCATCTCAGTGACCTCATCGGCGGCACGCCCCTGGTTCGGCTGAACTCCGTCGTCCCCGCCGGGTCGGGCATCGTGGCAGCAAAGGTCGAGTACCTCAATCCCGGTGGCAGCTCCAAGGACCGGATCGCAGAGCGGATGATCGACGCCGCCGAGGCCAGCGGAGAGCTGAAGCCGGGCGGGACCATCGTCGAACCCACGTCCGGCAACACCGGTGTCGGGCTTGCCCTGGTCGCGCAGCGCCGCGGCTACAAATGCGTGTTTGTGTGCCCCGACAAGGTCGGCGAGGACAAGCGGAATGTGTTGCGCGCGTACGGCGCCGAGGTAGTTGTCTGCCCGACGGCGGTGCCGCCGGCGGATCCGGACAGCTATTACAGCGTTTCCGACCGCCTGGTCCGCGAAATAGCCGGGGCCTGGAAGCCCGACCAATACTCAAACCCGGAGGGCCCGGCAAGCCACTACGCGACCACCGGCCCCGAGATTTGGGCGGACACCGACGGCAAAATCACCCATTTCGTCGCCGGCATCGGCACCGGCGGCACGATCACCGGTGCTGGCCGCTACCTGAAGGAGGTCTCCGACGGCCGGGTGCGGGTGATCGGTGCCGACCCGGAAGGGTCGGTGTATTCGGGTGGCACCGGTCGGCCCTATCTCGTTGAGGGCGTCGGCGAGGACTTCTGGCCGGCGGCCTACGACCCGGCTGTGCCTGACGAGATCATCGCCGTGTCGGACTCCGACTCCTTCGACATGACCAGGCGGCTGGCCCGCGAAGAAGCGATGTTGGTCGGCGGGTCGTGCGGGATGGCCGTCGTCGCCGCGCTGAAGGTAGCCGAGCAGGCCGGGCCGGACTCGCTGGTCGTCGTCCTGTTGCCGGACGGCGGGCGGGGTTACATGTCGAAGATCTTCAACGACGGGTGGATGTCGTCGTACGGGTTCCTCCGTAATCGGTTGGACGGCTCGGCCCAAGAGTTCACGGTCGGCGATGTATTGCGGCGCAAGTCCGGCGCTTTGCCTGACCTCGTACACACCCACCCGTCGGAGACCGTGCGCGATGCCATCGGGATTCTGCGTGAATACGGGGTGTCGCAGATGCCTGTCGTCGGCGCCGAGCCGCCGGTGATGGCCGGCGAAGTCGCCGGCAGCGTCTCGGAACGCGAGCTGTTGTCGGCGGTCTTTGAGGGCCGCGCCAAGCTGGCCGACGCGGTGTCGCAGCACATGAGTCCTCCGCTCCGCCTGATCGGGGCGGGGGAACTGGTCAGCGTGGCCGGCAAAGCGCTGCGTGACTCGGACGCATTCATGGTGGTGGAGGAGGGCAAACCGGTCGGGGTGATTACCCGCTACGACCTGCTGGGATTCCTCTCCGAGGGGCCGCGACGACGCTAAGGGTTCGGTTCTGGGACACCGTGGGGCTGTGACGTAGGTCTCTTGCTCGGGTACTGTATGCGCGGCTCAGTTCAGCTAAATCCGCACTGGAAGGTTGCCCATGACCGATCAGCCGCCCGGTGGGTCGTACCCGCCGCCGCCCCCGCCGCCTGGCTCATCCGGTGGATATCAGCCTCCTCCGCCGCCCGGCAGTGGTGGCTTTCCGCCGCCCGGTAGCTCCGCCCCACCTCCGCCGGCACAAGGTGGCTACCCGCCCCCGCCCCCGTCGGCCGGCGGCTACGCGCCGCCTCCACCGGGACCGGCGATCCGGGAGTTGCCCACCGATTCCTACACACCGTGGCTGACCCGCGTGCTGGCGTTCCTCATCGACTACGCCCCGGTGCTTGTCGTCTATGGCGTCGCCTTCGTGATCTCGATGGTCACGCAGCACGAATCGTGCGTCACCAGTCCCTACTCTGGCGTGCCCGCGTACTGCTACCAGGAGGAGTCGATCATCGGCGTGTTGGTCAACTGGCTGGCATATCTGGCGATCGCCGCCTACGTGGTCTGGAACTACGGCTACAAACAGGGCACTACCGGATCGAGCATCGGCAAGTCGATCATGAAGTTCAAGGTCGTCAGCGAGACCACCGGAGAGCCGCTGGGATTCGGTATGTCATTGGTGCGGCAGATTGCGCACTTCGTCGACGCGATCATCTGCTATGTCGGTTTCCTGTTTCCGCTGTGGGACAAGAAGCGTCAGACCCTGGCCGATAAAATCATGACGACGGTTTGCTTGCCACTCTGACCCGAGCATGCAACTCACTGTGTGAGTGAGTGATTGGCGATACGCCACCCTGGTCGTGCCTTTGCGGCTGGGGTGGCGTTCGCTATTGGCCCGACTGGGTCCGGCTAGGCTGACCGTCGATGAGCAAAGACCACGAATTCACCGGGTTGGCCACCAAAGCGATCCACGCCGGCTACCGCCCGGATCCGGCGACCGGCGTCGTCAACCCGCCGATCTATGCCAGCAGCACGTTCGCCCAAGACGGCGTCGGCGGTCTGCGCGGCGGTTTCGAATACGCGCGCACCGGCAACCCCACCCGCGCCGCGTTGGAGGCCTCGTTGGCGGCGGTGGAGGAAGGTGCGTTCGGTCGCGCGTTCAGTTCCGGGATGGCTGCCACCGACTGCGTCCTGCGCGCGATGTTGCGGCCCGGAGACCACGTGGTCATCCCCGACGACGCTTATGGCGGGACCTTTCGGCTGATCGACAAGGTCTTCACCCAGTGGGGTGTCACGTACACGCCGGTGGCGCTATCGGATCTGGACGCGGTTCGCGCCGCGATCACACCCCGCACCCGGTTGATTTGGGTGGAAACGCCGACCAACCCGTTGCTGTCGATCGCCGATATCAGCGAGATATCTGCCATCGCCCAGCGGGGCGCCGATCGTTCGCCAAAAGTGTTGGTGGACAACACTTTTGCTTCACCGGCGCTGCAGCAGCCGTTGCTATTGGGCGCCGATGTGGTGCTGCACTCGACCACCAAGTACATCGGCGGCCACTCCGACGTGGTCGGCGGCGCGCTGGTAACCAACGACGAAGAACTCGACCAGGCGTTCGCCTTCCTGCAGAACGGAGCGGGCGCGGTGCCGGGGCCGTTCGACGCCTATCTGACCATCCGCGGGTTGAAGACGCTGGTGCTGCGGATGCAGCGGCACAGCGAAAACGCCGCTGCGGTCGCGGAATTTCTTGCCGAGCAGCCGTCGGTGAGCGCCGTGCTGTATCCGGGCTTGCCGACTCATCCCGGTCACGATGTCGCCGCACGGCAGATGCGCGGATTCGGCGGCATGGTCTCGGTGCGCATGCGTGCGGGGCGACAGGCAGCCGAAGAGCTGTGCGCCAAGACGAACGTCTTCATCCTCGCCGAGTCGCTGGGCGGGGTTGAGTCGCTGATCGAGCATCCCAGCGCCATGACACACGCCTCGACGGCAGGTTCGCAGTTGGAGGTGCCGGACGACCTCGTGCGGCTTTCCGTCGGTATCGAGGATGTCGCCGACCTGATAGCCGATCTAGCGCAGGCGTTGGATCGCCACTAGGAGTGGTAGGGCTCCGCGCTGACCAGCGTGACCTTCACCGTGTTGCCGCTGGGCACCTTGTAGGTGCGGGTCTCACCGACCTTGGCGTCGATGAGGGCACCGCCCAGGGGTGAGGCCGGCGAGTACACCTCGAGCTTGCCTTCGTTGACGCCCTCCTGGCGGGTGGCGATCAGGAAGGTCTCATTGTCTGACTCGTCGCCGTCGTAGAAGACCTTCACGACCGAGCCAGGCAGGGCAACGCCCGACTGCTTCGGTGCCTCGCCGACCTTCGCGTTGTTGAGCAGGTCCTGCAGCTGGCGGATGCGGGCCTCCTGCTGGCCCTGCTCGTCGCGGGCCGCGTGGTAGCCGCCGTTCTCGCGCAGGTCGCCTTCTTCGCGGCGGTCGTTGATTTCAGCGGCGATGACTGGACGATTCGCGATCAGCT
>JAVROG010000526.1:0-12839 GCA_032162865.1 Mycobacterium sp.
CTATCCGACGGGTGTGCCGACTACCGACACATTTGCGGTGTTGGCAGTGTTGCCGCGGCGCGCGGCCGAGGTGGAAGTCGGTCGAAGTACCAGCGGCACAGGGCGGTGACGTCGCGGCCAGCACGCATGACCGTCCCGTCTGGACGCACCAGCGCGGCCGCCGTTCGTGCCCGACGGAGCCAGTTATCCAGTTCGCTGTCAGGCGCAGCATGGAAAAGGCTGACATTGTGGCTTCGCAGCATCGATTCGCCATACGCGGGCAGAGGCACGCGGGTGATCAGCGCATAGCTGCGGTTGGCAACCTCATCGAGGCGTTGACCACTGGGCAGCAACGGATTCGGACATAACGTACCGGCGAGTTGGTGTGGCCACCGCGATCTGTGCACGAGGGCAGAGCGGCGCAGTGCGGGTGTCGTCGAATCGACCACCTTGTCGCGCAGCCCGGGAATGAGCCGCAGCTTCGGCAGCACCGCGCGCCGAGTCAGGTCGCCCAGTCGCCCGCCGCCGGTCATCGACCAGCCAACGTTGAGTGCCAATCGAATCAATTGGCGGGCATGCTTTTTGCGCTCTTGTTCGTAGCTGTCGAGGGCATCGGACGCCAGCGTCCCGTTGCGGACCTCGGCGATCTTCCAGGCAAGATTCATTGCGTCGCGAACGCCGGCGCCCAAGCCCTGGCCGATGAATGGGGGAGTGAGGTGCGCGGCGTCACCGAGCAGGAAGATGTTGCCGCGGCGCCACCGATCGGCGATCTGTGCGCGGAAGGTGTATTCGGTCACCCGCAGGAGTGTCAGCTCGGTGTCCGCGACGTCGGCAGTCCACGACGCGATGAGGGGTCGCAGTGCGGCCAGCGTGCCGAAGTCGTCGGCACTTTCGCCGGCGAGCAACCGAAACTCCCAGCGGTATCGGGACTCTCCGATTCGCATGTATGTTCCGGCGCGAACCGGATCGCATATTTGGTACACGCCATCCCACTGCCCGAGGTCGGCCTCGGTGGCGACGTCGACGACCAGCCAGCGCTGTTCGAAGTTCAAATCCCGCATAGTGGAACCGATTTGAGAGCGGACCACGCTGTTTGCGCCGTCGCAGCCCAGTAGGTAGTCGGCATCGACCTGATGAACCGTGCCGTCGGTCCGGTCGGTGAAGGTGACGCGGGTGTGGTTTCCGTCGGAGATGGCGTCGGTGACGTCTGCCTCCCCGCGCAGCTCGACGCTGCGATAGCGCTTGAGGTTCGCCCGCAGCAGATCCTCCAACTCCGGTTGGTCGAACATATTGGCTTGGGGGTAGCCGTGGGCGCTGCGCGCGGTGCCGCGGTGGAACTCGGCCAGTACGTTGAATTGATTGTCCAGCAGACGCAGTCCCAGCGTCGGCCGCGAGATCGCCGCGAACTCGTCGGCGATGCCCAGGCGGGCGATGATGCGGTAGATTTCGTCGTCCAGGTGTACGGCCCTGGGCTGCCGGTAGACGCCGGGCCAACGTTCCAGGATCAGGCTCTCAATACCGTACTGCGCCAACAGGGTTGCCGCGGTGATCCCGGTCGGCCCGGCACCGACGATGACGACCGGCACATGCCGAATTGTGTTGTCCGTCACGCGTACCGCACGGGGTTGCGCTGTGTTCCGAGGTCGACGGCTCCGTCATCGGTGGCCACCGATGCCTCGACAATGTCGCCGTGCTGCAGATATTTCCGGTTGCCGGCTTGACGCTTGAAGAACGCCTTCCATTTCACGGCCGGTGGCAACAGGTTTCCGATGATCTCAATCGGCTTGGGCGGAGCGCTCAGCGCGGTGCCCACCGGTGTGCCGGTGAGTATCAGGTCGCCCGGAGCGAGTTCCTGAAACTGAGTCAGCGACTGCAGTGCCTGCAGCGGCCGGTACAGCATGTCGCCCTCAACGAGGGCATTCTGCCGCTCCTCTCCGCTCACACGCAGCCGTAGCCGCAGATCGCCGAAGCGCTTGAGCTCGTCGGCGTCCAACAGCACCAGCCTCGGGCCGACAGGGGTGAACGTCGGGTAGGACTTGGCTTCGTAGAACTGGGTTTGCGGGAGCTGGATGTCGCGGGCCGACACGTCATTGGTGATCACCAGACCGGCTATGAAGTCGGCGAGGTTCGCGTCGGAAATGCTGGTGCCGACCTGGATGGCGCGTCCGATGACCAGTCCGATCTCCACCTCGTAGTCAAGCAATTGAACGTGTGCGGGCTTGACGATGTCGGCGAACGGACCGGTGATGGATGCGGATGCCTTGCGAAAGAATGTCAATGGAATCGAGGTCGGGTCCATGCCCGCGTCTTTGACGTGCGACTCAAAGTTGGTCATCTGCGCGACCACGCGGCACGGCCGAGTCACAGGCGAGACCAGCTCCAGGCTCTCGACGGCGACCGTATCGGTGCTGCCGAGCGCGGCTTCGATCGCGGCCCGGTCGGCCAGCAGCTGCCCGGTGGTTGTTGCGGAGGTATTGATCCTCGCCGCGCCCGCCGGAGTTTCGACCCACCAGGCTTGGTCTTTCGAGGCGGTATGCAATACGGAAGTGGTCATGCGGTAGTCACTTTCAGTAGCCCGATCAGACGGTTGATATCAAACTCGTTGCGCTGGCGAAGCGCGCCGATCATCGAACGCACTTCGTGGCGAGCCGATTTCGCGTCGGTACCAAGGAAGTCTTTGGTGGCCGGCGGCCCCCACTGGGCCAGACCCGAAGCGGTCAACGGCGCCCAGCCCGGCTCGAGGGTGTTGTCGAACATGTCACCGTCGGTGAAGTGCTCGACCAGAAAGTCGTCCGGATCGCGCCAGTAGTCGAAGATCTGGCTGCCCTGGATGTGTCGGCCGATTCCCCAGGACCGGAAATAGCCGCGCTCGCTGAGGTATTCACCGCCCGCGGCCAGGGCATCGAGGTCGCTGACCTGATACGCCGAGTGCAGGTATCGGTCGGCCGGACCCAGCGCCAACGCTAACGTGTGGTGATCGGCTGGTGTCGATCCGCGATCACACCGGATGAAGCTCATGGTCGGACCGCGTTGTCGCTGCCCGGGAAAGAACTGAAAGTCACTGACGATCATGCCGAGGTTGTCCAGATACCAGTTCAGGGTCTGTAGATACTTGGTCGACTGAAGCACCAGGTGGCCCAGTCGCTGCACCCGTGCGGGCACCCGCGGAGGGCGTTGAGTCATGTTGGCGCGCTGCAGGTCTGGCCCGAAGTTGAACGTGTGCGGGTGCTGCCCGGGGAAGGCCGGCAGATCGTGCATGCCGGCGACCACCCGAACCGCAGTGCCGCTGGGATCCACTAGATCGACCGCCATGCCACCGAGAGCTTCGGGTAACGGACGAGCGGCAGTCCCAGACCTGTCGGCCAGGCGCAGCACGTCAACCTCGTCGCAGGCGCGAAACGCCACGGCGGTGAATCGCGATCGTTGGCCACGGCGGACGATTACGCATGGCGCGCCGGCGTCGATACCGCGTAACGCAAGCAGGTCCGCGCCGCGATGCGCCGTCTGGAAACCGAACGCCCGCGCGAACGCCTCGCACCGGATCAAGTCCGGCTTATCGAACTCCAGCCAGGCGATGTCGGCGACTTTGACCACCGGATTCCGGGATCGACCGGAATGTTCGCCGGGTCGGCCGCCCTGCTCGCTGTGCAGGTTCTTGTGTAGGTCGTTGAGCGGGCCTTTGAGCAGGCCTTTGAGCAGGCCACTGCCTACGTCCGGCTGGGCGCCGATCACATTCATCACCGTCTCTCGAATTACTAACTGACGAAATCGTCACATAGGGCGAGACGCTCAGTCAAGGGTCCTGACGAAATCCTCAACATTGATGCATACTGCTGTGGTGACGGTGTCGAGTGATAGCTCCAACAGGGTGGAGCGGCGCAAACAGCGCACCAGGTCAGCGTTGGTCAAGGCGGCGCAGCGGTTGATTGCCGAGGGCAAGCTCAACGTGCCCGTGCTGGAGATCACCCAGGCCGCCGACGTCGGCATGGGATCGTTTTACAACCATTTCAGGAGCAAGGAGGAGTTGTTCGAGGCTGCGGTTGCCGACGTGTTGGATGCGCACGGGGCATTGTTGGACCGCCTGACCGCAGCGATCGACGATCCCGCCGAAACGTTCGCCACCAGCTTCCGGCTCACGGGCCGGCTATTCCGCCAGCGCCCTCAGGAGAGCGAGATCCTGTTGGTGAATGGGCTGACGCTGTTGCGGTCGAACCGCGGTCTGGCCCCTCGTGCGCAGCGAGACATCGCGGCGGCCATCGAAGCTGGGCGGTTCCAGATCGATGACGCCGAACTCGCCCTGGCCATGGCCGGTGGCGCACTGCTGGGACTCGGCGCACTGTTGCGCGAAGACCTGCAGCGTGACGGTGCGCTGGCAGCCGACAAGGCAACCGAAAACGTGCTCCGGCTGTTCGGTCTCAGCGCTCAGGAAGCGCACGCCATCTGTCGACGGCCGCTGCCGGACTTCGCCGCAGGTTAAGCGTCGCGGACGACCCGCAGCCGACGTCGGGTGTCGGTCGTCCACAGGGTGGCGCAGCCCGGGCACTGCAGGTGGAGCTGAGTTGCGCGATTGCTGAGCAGATACTGCCAGTGGGCGCCGCAGTTGCGGTCGCTACGGCATTCGGCACATGCGCTGCCCCAGTCGCAATTCGGGCACGGCAGCCAGGCGCGCCGGGAAGCATCGGCATGCGGGTCAATGGGCAGCACAGACACAGAGGTTAGCCTTTCCTAACAGCCAAAATTTAGGGTAGCCTACCCAATTTATCGTCGCAAGTCGGAAGGGGCCGTGGCATAGTCAAAAACCCCAAACGAGCTTGTCGGAAGGGTTGGCCATGCCCACGATCACCACCAGTTGGAATTTCTCCAGTCGTAAGCGTCAGCGCCGGTTGGCCAGTGACATTTAGACAGCCCAACCGGCCCCGGACGGCAGCTGAGAGAATGGCTGCATGAAAACCGCGCGGTTGGCGAACCTGGAAGTCGGGCGGCTCGGACTGGGCGCGATGGGCATGTCCGCTGCCTACGCGGGCGCGGGCACTGACGACGCCGAGTCTATCCGCGCCGTGCACCGTGCCATCGACCTTGGCGTCACGCTGATCGATACCGCCGAGGTCTACGGCCCTTACCGCAACGAGGAACTACTCGCCCGCGCGCTGCACGGCCGACGAGAGCAGGTCGTCTTGGCGACCAAGTTTGGCCTGATGTCCCACACCGGCAAGAACAGCCTGGACAGCAGCCCCGCCAATATTCGCATCGCCCTGGACGGCTCGCTGCAAAGGTTGGGCACCGACCACATCGATCTGTACTACCAACATCGCCTCGACCGGAGCACTCCGATCGAAGACACCATCGGAGCGCTGTCCGAACTGGTCACCGCCGGCAAGATCCGGCACATCGGTCTGTCCGAAGTAGGCAGCCAAACCATTCGCCGTGCCCACGCCGTCCACCCGATCACCGCCGTGCAATCCGAATACTCGCTGTGGACACGCGATCCCGAAAACGCGGTGTTGCCAGTGCTGCGGGAGCTGGGCATCGGATTCGTCGCCTACTCACCGCTGGGCCGCGGCTTCCTCACCGGCGCAATACGTTCCACCGACGCGATTCCCGACACCGACTTTCGCAAGACCAACCCTCGATTCGTTGACGAAAATTTCCAGCACAACCTGCGCAGCGCAGATCAGCTGCGTGCGATCAGCAGCGACGTCGGCGCCACCCCGGCCCAGGTCGCCCTGGCCTGGCTGCTGGCGAAAGGCGCCGACATTGTTCCGATACCGGGAACGAAGCGCGTTGAGCGCCTTGAAGAAAACGTGGCCGCCGACAGCTTGGAGCTATCCGCCGAGCAGCTGTCCAGACTCGACGACCTGACGCCGGCAGCAGGAGGTAGCCACAGCGCGGCGCAGGTGCAATGGCTTGAACGAGACTAGATTTTGCGGACCAGCGCCGCCGCGCGAACATCGTCGTCGACGGTGAAATGCAGGAGAACCGAATCGCCTCGATTCTCCCAACGAATGCTCAACGGTTCGCCGTACTTGATGGGGCTGCGGTATTCCAACACCGCGCGGTAGGGATTGTTCTCGAGTTCGGGTACCTGGCCCATTATCTCCAGCACACCATGCCAGTAGATGGTGTTGTTGACGTGTTCGAACAGGTCGATATCGGTGCGGCGCAGGGGAAATGGCGTCACTGAAGTATCGGGTCCGTTTTCGATCTGCTCGGTGACCCAGGGTCGCCACTTGAGCCGGTGATCTTCGGTGGTGCTGCCGAAGCGTTCGACGCAGTAGTCGGTGAGCCGCGAGGGCGTCAAAGTGTCCTTGTTCATGCAGATCCAGAAACCTTCGGTTTCGATGCGTCCGCCCTCGGCGCCCTCGAGCTGCACGCGCATGTTGCACCACCGGCTGGAAAGTCCCGCGCACCAACGACGAAAGGTGATGTCGTTGGGGATCTCGATCGGCTCGATGACGTCGATCACCGTGCGCAGCACAATCCAGTGCGGATGAACCTCTGCCAGCTCCGCGTCGGCGAGGTGCTCGGCTCCGACCTCCTGAATGTAGCGAGCGACACCGTCGAGGCGCAGCCTGCGGTGCTCGTCGATGTCCGATGTGGCCAGCCGCCAGCCGGTTTGGTAGACGTACCCTTCGTCGGGCACGGGCACCAGGGGCAACTCAGAGTCGGGGTTGCGGGGCACAACTTCGCCCTAACGCTGCACTGCGGTCGCGTCGCTGAGCAGCTTCTCGAGCTGTTCGCTGGACGTGTTCAGCTTCGACTGGAACATCGACACCACTCGGTCGCGGACCCGCGGCTTGTGGGACAGCGGCGGCAGTATGTCGGCGAGCAGATTCAACCGCGCCGAGCTGAGCCAGTCGCTCAAATCGGAATCGTCAAGCCAGCGCTGAAAATTCCTGAGATCGGCCGCCGTCAGCCGCAACCAGTCCAGATCGCGATCCGGGTGCGGAATCGGTGTGCAGAGTTCGTTTTTGACCGCGTCGCCGTCGTAGGCGAACTCCACGTGGGCGATAAACGCGGCGCTGAACACCTGCTGGCATCCGCGTACCGCCTGCAGGGTCATATCATCGCCGTCGAAAACCGGGGTGGCCGATAATTGGGGCGCTCCGTCAGCGGTGCAGTCGATGTAGAGGGCCGACGGGGAGGACGTGACCGATCCCTCGTCCAGCACGATCGCGGTGGGCTCGATGCGTTGGACGTGACCCATCCTGACGATGTCCGTGATACGGCGCAACTGGCTGAACTCGGGCTGCGACACGGTCGCACACCGATACATCAGCGGCCGGACCGACGGGTCGAGGCGAAGCAGCGTGCCGGCCGCCTCCAGTCGGTCGAACAGGTCCTCGATCGAGGTGGCGGCCTCGATGGCCTCGAGCGTCGCGCCGTAGCCGTCCCGGAACTGCTTGATGAACGAAGGTCCAGGTTGCAGCGTTGCCCGGTCCATCAGCCAGGAATCCCGCGGTTTGATCCAGGTCAGCCGTTCGGGACCGACGCCGTGCCGCAGCAACCACAGACAGACATCCATCCCGGTCTTACCTGCGCCGACGATCACGTAGCGTTCCCGCGCGCCGAACTTCGGCAGTTCATTCGGCGGGATGCAGTCGACACCCGGTGCGACGGCGTACGGGGCGGGTCGCATGGATGGCACGACGGCTCGCAGGTACGTGGCGTCAACGACGCGTTGCTTGACGTTGACGGTGTATTCGGCGCCGGCCAGGGTCCGGAACCGGCCTTTCCCATCGTGGACGCCGAGGTACTCGGTCATCGGGAAATATTCGACGCGCCCGGTAGGCAGGAACTGCTGCTGCATGACGGCGTCGAAGTACGCGCAGATCTCGCCAACGGGGGCAAGCTCATTCAGTCCCTGATTCCAGCCGACTATATCAATGGTGTTGTTGCCCAAGGGTCTTGAGTTGACGCCGTAGTACGCAGACGGCTGATGCAGTCGCACGAACGGATAGGCGGTGGTCCAGTGTCCGCCCGGTTGGTGGGCCCGGTCCACCAGGACAACGCGGGCCTCGGATTCGATGATGACCGTGTCGGTGAACGCCATTCCCATGGCGCCTGCACCCACCACGAGGTAATCGGTGTCCAAAGTTTGGACACTCATCGCGCGCGCTTTCTCATGCGCTCACGATAGTGCCTGCGGATTCGCCCACTCCTGGGACAGCTGCCACAGTCGGTGCGCCGTGGCGGGGTCGGTGGCGGACGGCGCAGCCTCGGCGACCTGGCAGTCGGCCAGGTAAACCCCGCCGTGACCGGCCAGTACGGGTGCGGTGGCAGCCCACACTGTGGTGGCGGCGGCCTGTGGCAGCGACTTCATGTTCTCCGGGGCGAAGGTCTCCGGACCCATCTCGTACAGCGTCTTGACGGTCGCACGGTCCATGTAGCGGCCCAGGTTGGTCTGGCAGGTGCCCGGATGAACCGCCAGAGCTGTGATGCCCTCATCGCCGTAGCGTCGGTGCAGTTCGACGGTCATCAGGATGTTCGCCGTCTTGGCCTGCCCGTAGGCGGCAAATGTGTCGTAGCCGCGCCGGTCAAAGTTGATGTCATCGAGATCGATTCCCCAGCGCAGGTGGGCCGCCGAAGTCACGGTGACGACACGCGCATCACCCGACGCCGAGGCGGCGGCCAGGAGTTGGGGCAGCAGCGATGTCGTCAGCAGAAAATGGCCGAGATGGTTGACGCCGAATTGCAACTCGTATCCGTCGTCGGTCGTGCCGTGCGGTGTGAACATGACTCCCGCGTTGTTGATCAGGATGTCGATTGCGGGGTGCCGCGCAGCGATCAGCGCGCTTGCCGCACGCACGCTATCCAGGCTCGCCAAATCCAGCGGCACCGGGTGGACGCGTTCGGCCAGTTCGCCCAGCGCGGCCGGATCACGAACCGCCGCAACGACTTCGGCACCAGCGTTGATGAGTGTGGTGACGGTCTGCAAGCCCAGTCCGCTTGCGGCGCCGGTCACCACGACGGTCTTGCCCGTCAGGTCGACGCCGGCGATCACTTCGTCGACTGTGGTAGAGAATCCGAACAAAGGAACCGCCCCTCACCTGAAAAACAACCACGTCTTCGCAAACGTAACCGGGCGACAAGCCCGGGATCCGCGCCGGGGTCCAACCGGGTAAGTTTGCCGAGATGGGAGCCGACCTCACCATCACAATCGCAGATGGTGTCGCGCTGCTGACCCTCAACCGCCCGGAGCGGCGCAACGCCTACACCGCGGAGATGGGCGACCTGCTCAATCGGGCCTACCGGCAATGCGACGCCGATGACGCGGTGCGGGTGATCGTCCTCACCGGTGCGGGCGACGCGTTCTGCGCCGGCGCCGACTTCACCACCGGAGCAAACCCTTTCGATGCGCCTTCGGGTGATTCCGCATTCACCGCATCACCGACCGATCCCGCGGCGTTCGAACTGCGCACCCCGGTCGTGGCGGCCGTCAACGGACATGCCATCGGCATCGGTCTGACCATTGCGCTGCAGGCCGATATCAGAATCATGGCGCGCGACGCCAAATACGCTGTGGCGCAAGTTCGGCGGGGCGTCATACCGGACTGCATGTCGCACTGGACGCTGCCTCATCTGGTGGGCGGAGCCGTGGCGGCCGACCTGCTACTCACCGGCCGCACCTTCGATGGCGCCGAGGCCGTCGCACTGGGAATCGCCACCCGCACACTGCCGGGCGGTGAGGTGCTCGAGCACGCGATGACGGTAGCCCGAGACATTGCCGTCAACGTGGCGCCCATGTCGGCGGCGCTGAGCAAGCGACTGCTCTGGGACACGATGAGCTACGGTTACACACCGCGGCAGGTCGCGGAGCTGGAAACACAATTGCATCACCGAGTGATGGGCGGCGCAGATGCGCGCGAAGGTGTCGAGGCTTTCCTGCAACGTCGCGAACCGCGCTGGAGCGCTTCGGTAGCGGGGGAGTGGAAACCGTTGCCCGATATTTGAATTGTTGATCCACCGAAGGCCGCCATATCCAATCGACGGAAGGGCCACGATGCACATCGACGTGCTGGCAACTGACCTCGGTTTCACCGAGGGTCCGGTGTGGCTGCCCGAGGGACGCATCGCGCTGACGTCGATCAGTCACGGCTGCCTCTACGTCGTTGATCCCGCGGGCGGACCGGTGGAGCGGATCGTCACCGGCGGCGGGCCCAACGGTCTTGCGCTGGGCCCGGACGGGTCGCTCTACGTCGCCCAGAACGGTGGGATCTTCGGCGGGAGCGGTCCGGCGCCGGCCGGGGTGCAGATCGTCATCGATGGTCATGTCGAATACTTCGCCACCGGAATGGACGCACCCAACGACTTGATCTTCGGCCCCGACGGCCGACTCTGGGTTACCGATCCCCGCGGTGAAATTGTCTACACCACACCAGAACCAGGGTTTCTCTGGGCATGCGCTCTGGACGGCACCGAACCCGAGCAGATCGTCGACAACGGCCCCGTGTTCATCAACGGACTCGACTTCTCCGATGACGGGCAGACGCTCTTTGTCTCCGCCACGCTGTCGTCGCAGTTGCTGGCCTATGACGTGGGTCCGGCGGGTTCGCCGACCTGGGCACAGCCGCGGCTGGTGCACACCTTCGACAACGGATGGCCCGACGGCTTGGTGATCAGCCCGTCCGGTCAGGTGTGGGTGGCGACGACGGGCGGCGATCGCATCGACGTCATCAACGCCGGCGGCGGCGAGCGAGACGCCGTAATCGACCTACCCGCCGGATCGCTTCCCACCAATGTGTGTATCGGCGGCCCTGGCCTCGATGAGTTGTATGTCGCTGCCGCCGGAACGCAGTCGCTGCTGCGCATCCGGTGCGAGGATGGCGAACTGTCGCTGCGGGGGATGAGCGGTTGACCAGTTGGAGAAGCCGGGCGATGCCGGCGGTCCTTCGCCTCATGGGCAGGGGCCGAGCCTATGCGAGTGCGGAAACTGCCCGCGCGCATATCGAACAGCGGGCCCTGCACCGGCAACTGTTCGGGCCGCCGGCACGATTGCGTCCTCGCGTGAACGTGGCACTTCAGACCCGATCGGGTTGGCCCATCTATACGCTGACGCCGCAAAGGAAAGCACCCGAACGGACTGTCATCTATCTGCACGGCGGTGGATGGGTCAATGAGATCGCAGCCCAGCATTGGAAATTGGCGGCTCAAATCGCCGGCAAGGGTCGTGCCGAGGTGATCGTGCCGATCTTTCCGCTGGTGCCGTTCGCGACCGCGACCGACGTCGTGCCGGCGATCGCGGCGCTGGCAGCTGAGCACATTTCGGCCGGCCGCAGCCTGTGTTTGGTCGGTGACTCCGCAGGTGGCCAGATCGCCTTGTCGGCAGCGCTATTGCTGCGCGACGAGCACGATGTGGTGATCCCGCGGACCGTGTTGATCTCGCCCGTCGTCGACCTGTCGCTTGCCAATCCGCTCATCAAGTCGGTCGAGTCGACGGACCCGTGGCTGGGGCGGGACGCGCTGCTGGTGTTCGCGGATCGTTGGCGCGGTGAGTTGTCCGTCGGCGACCCGCGGGTCAGCCCACTTTCGGCCGACCTGAGGGGCCTGGGACCACTGACGGTATTCAGCGGTACTCGGGACATCCTCAACCCGGATGCTCGATTGTTGGCCGAAAAAGCCGCTGCCGCAGGCGTAGACATCGACTATCACGAACAGCCGGGCCTGCTGCATGTCTACCCGTTGATGCCCACCCCGGAAGGTCGCGCCGCGCGCGCCCTGATCGTCGAGTGCGTGGTGGGATCGTGACCGCCGACTACTTCGACCTCGGATCGCATCACCGACCGGTGGAAACGTCGTCCGCCCTAGCGCAGGTGTGGTTTGACCGTGGACTGGTGTGGGCGTACGCGTTCAATCACGGAGAGGCGATTGCCTGCTTCGAGCGCGCCTTGGCGCTCGACCCCGATCTCGCGATTGCGCGTTGGGGAATCGCCTATTCGGTCGGGCCCAACTACAACAAGGCCTGGGAGGCGTTCGACCCGCTGGATCTGCAGTCATCGCTGGCCCGGGCGCGAAGGGAACTCGAGTTGGCGGCCCGCGGCCGGTCCGGTGTCGTCGAGCAAGGCCTGATTGCCGCACTGCGGGCGCGCTTTCCCAGCGGTAATCCGGACGACGCTGGTGCCCTGATCGCGGGCGGCACCGCTTACGCCAACGCGATGACGACGCTGGCCGCGGCTTACCCAGACGACATCGACGTGCAGGCACTGGCCGCGGATGCACTCGTCAACGTCACTGCATGGGCCCTCTGGGACACCGCCACCGGCGAGCCGGCGGCGGGCTCGCGCGTGATCGAGGCCAGGCGGATACTCGAGGATGCGCTGGCCGGGCCTGCGGGACAACAGCATCCGGGGATTCTGCATCTTTACCTGCACACCATGGAGATGTCGGCGACGCCAGAGGTCGCGCTGCCGGCGGCGGACCTGTTGCGCGGGTTGGTGCCCGATGCCGGCCATCTGCAGCACATGCCGAGCCACATTGACGTGCTGTGCGGTGACTATCGCAGCTCAGTGGAGGCGAATCATGCTGCTGTCCGGGCAGATAGACGCTTCGTCATACGCGAGGGGCCGCTGAATTTCTATTCGCTCTACCGTGCGCATGATCTGCACTTCATCGTGTATTCGGCGATGCTGCAGGGGCAGTCGCGGATCGCGCTGCAGGCCGCCGACGAACTCGGCGGCGAGCTGACGGCCGAACTGTTGGCCATTCAATCCCCGCCGATGGCGGACTGGCTGGAGGGGTTCGTGCCGCTGCGCGTCCATGTGTTGGTGCGCTTCGGCAGCTGGGACGAGCTGATCGCGCTGCCCCTGCCGATCGACAGGGATCTCTACTGCGCCACCACGGCAACGATTCACTACGGTCGTGGC
>JAVROG010000527.1:0-4224 GCA_032162865.1 Mycobacterium sp.
CGGCCCGATGATTCAGGACATGCTGCTCATGCAACTGCGACACATGATGGAGACCGAGGCGGTCAATGCCAGCGAGCGGGCGGCCGGCAAGCCGCTGCCGGGCGCGCGCCCGGTCACAGTCGCTTTC
Source organism: Mycobacterium sp. (assembly GCA_032162865.1). Lineage (GTDB taxonomy): Bacteria > Actinomycetota > Actinomycetes > Mycobacteriales > Mycobacteriaceae > Mycobacterium. Next base: position 128 of record JAVROG010000527.1, read on the forward strand.
GCCGACCTCGTCGGGTTCACCAAGCTGGGTGAAGTGGTCTCGGCCGAGGAGTTGGGGCAGCTCGCCGGCCGGCTCGCAGATCTGGCCCGCGACCTGACCGCTCCGCCGGTCCGGTTCATCAAGACGATCGGCGATGCGGTGATGCTGGTGTGCCCCGACCCGGCGCCGCTGCTGGACACCGTCCTCAAGCTGGTCGAGATGGTGGACACCGACGACGCCTTTCCCCGACTTCGAGCCGGAGTTGCCTCGGGTATGGCGGTGAGCCGGGCGGGCGATTGGTTCGGTAGCCCAGTCAACGTGGCAAGCCGGGTCACCGGGGTGGCGCGGCCGGGTACCGTGCTGGTCGCCGAGTCGGTCAAGGAAGCGCTGAGCAAGACCGCGGACGACGCCGGAGTTGATTGGTCCTTCGTGGGCGGCCGTCGCCTCAAGGGCATCAAGGGTGAGTCGAAACTGTTCCGGGTCCGGCGAGGCTAATGGGAGCTCGGATAGGCGTCTCGCCACGCGGAACACATGGGCAGGCCCGGCGCGACTCGTGGGGGCGTTGCTGACTCCGTCTTATGCGGGTCTGACGCGGCCGGTCTTCACCCTCTTCCGGCACTTGAGATTTGGTCGCTTCCGGGCCTGCTTCGTTATTAAAAATACAACTGCGACTGCCTGATGGCAACGGTTTTCCAGGTCTGTCGAGTGGTGGTCAACCGTTCGCCCCGGGCGAAAGCACTTGATTACATCTGTAACGGTGTAATTATGTAATCATGAAACTTCACAACCATGGACGCCGCCACGGGCGTCCCGGAGGCTGGCAGCAAGCAGAACAACCCGATGCGAGTGGCGCGGCCGACTGGTTCGCCGGGCGGCTGCCGGAGGCCTGGTTCGACGGCGATCCGGCGGTCATCATCGACCGTGAGGAGATCACGGTGGTCGGCAAACTGGCGGCACCCGAGTCCGGAGCAGATGAAAGCCCCGCGCGCGCCGAAGGCCGCGTGTCTCGATTCCGCGAAGAAACCCGGCCGGAGCGGATGGCCATCGCCGAGGAAGCGCAGGAGCGCTACGGGCGCAAGGTTTCCTGGGGCGTCGAGGTGGGCGGTGAGCGGATCCTGTTCACCCACATCGCCGTCCCGGTGATGACGCGCCTCAAGCAACCGGAGCGCCAGGTGCTCGACACGTTGGTCGACGCCGGCGTCGCACGCTCCCGTGCGGACGCGCTCGCGTGGTCGGTCAAGCTGGTCGGTGAGCACACCGAGGAATGGCTGGCTAAATTGCGGACCGCCATGTCGGCGGTCGACGACGTCCGCGCGGAAGGACCCGATCTGTCCGGTTAGCCCGGACAGTCGGTGCGGCTACTTTTCCTTGTTGACTTTGGCGACGATCCTGTCGGCGATCTGGCTGCCCTGATCGACGATGTGAAAGCCGCAGGCGTTGATGTCGACGACCACGTTGTTGGCCACGGCTAGCGCCCGCTGGCATTCCCATCCGTTGGCGTCTACTTGAGTGTCCACGAAGGTGATTTTGGGAAATGCGCCGTTGACTTCGGCAAACGTCCACCGATAGGTCTTGGTCTTCGCGGTGACAGTGATCGTCTTGCCGGCGCAGTTCTTCCACTTGCCGAGCGAAGTCTGCAGATACGCCTTCGCCTTGTCTGCCGTCGGGAAAGCGACTGCGGACTCATTGACGAAGTGGTCGGAGTCGTCGCCTGGCTCGGACAATGCCAGGCCGCTGACGCCGCTGTAGCCGGTGCCGGAATACGCCGGTGCCGACGCGGCGTATCTCGCTCCTTGGCAGTCCGGTTCCGAAATGGTCACCGATGAGTTGTCCATCGTCGTGATGGGCTTTCCAGGTTGCATCTTCGATGAACCCATCACCGAGTTGATGTCCGAAGAGCTCAGCAACAGCGTGCTCAACCGCTCCTCCGCGATGGGTTTCAGTTTGGGCGCCGTCGGCTCAGGTTGGGTCGCCCGCCAGATGCCCACCCCGCCGACGACGATGACCAGCACGACCGCGACTGCGGCAATGATGGGCCACATGTTGCGTTTGCCAGACGCCAACGGCGTTTGGGGGGGCCGCTGCCCCTGGTTCCACGAGGGGACGGGGCCGGAGGATTGGGGCGGTGGCGGCGCACTCGGTGGCCCGCCACCCCAGCCGCCGCCTTGGCGGTACGGGGAATTCTGGGCAGGCTGGCTCGGGCCGGAGATCGGCCCGCTTGCGGGAGTCCATGCAGGATGACCTGATGGTGGAGTATGCGGCCGCTGCCGCGGTAGCGGTCCGGAGGGCCCGGAGCCGCCGGGATATTGCGGTGGCAACGGCCGCGACGATGGTGGCGGGGTGACCGGCGGACGAGGCCGCTGCGCGGGCGCGACGTTCGTGGCGGGCATGGTTAGCGGTGCACCGTCCGACGGGGGTCCGGGCAGCGTGGCTTCCTGACTGCGCCGCAGAATGTTGGCTGCGTGGTCCTGATCGGGGTCGCTGAGCGCTTCGTGGGCGGCCAGGGCGAGGTCACCGGCGCTGGCGTAGCGGTCCTCTGGCTTTTTGGCCATGCCGCGCGAGATCACGGCGTCGAAGCCCTTGGGGATGCCCGCACGAGCCGTGCTGACCTGCGGGACGGGCTGCATCAATTGCGCCGTCACCAAGGTGCCGGCGCTGTCGGCCCGGTAGGGCGGTCCGCCGGTCAGGCATTCGTAGAGCACGCAGGTCAGCGCGTAGATGTCGGCGCGGTAGGTGACCTCGTCGTTGGAAAACCGTTCGGGGGCCATGTATTTCCAGGTGCCGACCGCCGTGCCCATTTTGGTCAGTTTTTCATCGGTGGTCGCGCTGGCGATGCCGAAGTCCACCAGGTAGGCGAAGTCGTCGCGGGTGACCAGGATGTTGGGTGGCTTGACGTCTCGGTGCATGACGCTGGCGGCGTGGGCGGCGTCCAGCGCGGAGGCGATCTGCGTGAGGATGGCCACCGCGCGCGGCGGAGTCAGGGGGCCGAAGCGCTTGAGAACGCTGTCGAGGTCGGTGCCTTCGACCAGACGCATCTCCAGATACATCTGCCCGTCGATTTCGCCGTAGTCGTGGATGGGCACGACATGGGGTTCCTGCAGCCGGCCTGCGATTCGAGCCTCACGCTTCATCCGTTCGCGAAACACGGGGTCACTGCTGAATTCGGCGGTCATCAGCTTGACGGCCACGGTCCACTCTTTGACGGTGTGCTCGGCTTCGTAGACCTCACCCATCCCGCCGCGGCCCAGCAACCGCTTGAGGTGGTAGGGCCCGAACATCGACCCCACACGCGAGCCCTGCGTGTCGCTCATCGCTGTTCCTCCCAGTTAACCCGCAATGTCGCCGACACTATCAACACCTTCCAGGCAGAAACGGCAGCCGCGAATGCAGGATGCGTCAATCACCACGGTATTCGGTCACACACCGAGCTCATAGAAGCCGTGGTTGCGAGCCCAGATCTGCATCGGGTCACTGTCCGTCGGCGCGGTCGAGTCACATCTTGGCTCTGCGTTGCGGACCGATTCGGCGCAGCCTCAGCACGATCAGGATCACCAGTACGACCGCCTGGACGGCACACGCGGCCGCGGCGATCGACCAGCTCGCGAAGTCGTAATTCCACATCGGGTCCTGGTCTGCGGCCGTCCGGCGCATGTCGTTGAGGTCCACGGTCGAGGCGGCCATCGCGTAGGCCCAGCGCGAGGGCGACAGCCAGGACAGTTGCTCGAGCGGGATCCGGTCCTTCACCCCGAACATTCCCGCGCACAGCACCAGTTGTGCCATCACCACCAGCACCAGCAGCGGCATGCCCCGGTCGGCATTGCCGATCATCGCCGAAATCAACAGGCCGAGAATCATCGAAACGACGGTGACGGCCAGCACCGCCACCGCCACCTCCAGCCGGGGCCAGGGCAGGGCGAGCGAATGATCGGGCGGCGGCAGCAGCGCGACACCCAGGAATCCCAGAATCAAGGCCTGGACACTGGTGATTGCGCCCAGGACAGCGAGTTTGGAGGCGAGGTAGGCGCCGCCGGACAGGCCGATGCCGTGTTCGCGTCGGTAGATGGCTTGTTCTTTGACGATCTCGCGGATCGAGACCGCGCAGCCCATCAGCGCTCCGC
>JAVROG010000528.1:0-9992 GCA_032162865.1 Mycobacterium sp.
GGTGAAATACCGGATGTCCTGCAGCATCGTCGGGTCGATTTCCTGTAGGGAAACAAAGTCCGACGGGGCAACGGACTCGGGTTGGGCGGCCGCCGTGCGCGCTGGGGCGCAAGCGCAACCGACTGCCACTGCCACCAGTGCGACGAACCTGATGAGCACCCGGGCCCGGCAAACCATGGGTCATCTTGACCGCCGGCAACTCGATGCGCAACCGTTGCGGTGGCCGTATTGTCGGCAGGCGTGTCTCGAATGCCCCGGCGCGACCTCGACTTCTTCGCTGCGGTCGTCATTGTCGGGTTGCTGGCCGGGCTCGCCGGATTGGCGACGACGGTTGTGCTGCGCTCCGTCGAACATCTCACCTACCACTACACTTTCGGCTCGCTGCTCAACGGGATCACCGGCAGCAGTCCGGTCCGGCGCGCACTTGGTCCGATGATCGGCGCGGGGTTGGCCGGGCTGGGCTGGTGGATGCTGCGGCGTCGAACCGACGTGCCGCCGTTAGCCGGAACGATCGCTCGTCATGACCGGATACCGCGGTTGACATGGACTATCGATGCCGCGCTTCAGGTGCTGCTGGTTGGAGCGGGCGCGTCGCTGGGACGCGAAGGGGCGCCGCGCCAATTCGCAGCGGTGGTAAGCGATTTCGGAATCGGTTGGCTGAAACGCCTGTCGCCCGGGGACCGGGAGATCCTGTTGGCATGCGCCGCCGGAGCGGGCCTGGGCGCGGTCTACGCCGTCCCGATGGCGGGGGCGTTGTTTACCCTGCGGATCTTGCTGAACACCTGGCGGCTGCGCGCGGTGGGTGCGGCACTGATCACCTCCAGCCTGGCTGTCGCGGTCGGATCGGCGATCACCCACGACCATCCCGAATTAGCTTGGCCGAGCGCGGAATCGGCCTACCTGCTCAGCGCGCACGCACTGGCCGTCGCGCCGGTGGCTTTCGCGGTCGGATGGGTGTTCAACAAGATCATCGCGGCCGCGCGTCCGGTGAGCCCGGTGCGGTCGTGGGTGCTGATCCCGGCTCTTGCCGCCGCCGGCCTGCTGACCGGAATCTGTTCACATTGGTGGCCCGAACTGCCCGGCAACGGCAAGAGCGTGCTTACCGTCGGCCTCGCCATCGGAGCGGCTGGAATGACACTCACGTCGGCGGTGGTGATCCTGGCCTTGAAGCCGCTGCTGACAGCGATGTTCCTGCGTGCCGGGGGCGCCGGTGGTCTGCTCACGCCGTCGTTGGCTACCGGCGCTGCGGCGGGCTCGGTGTTGGTGCTGGCGCTCAACGAAATGGCCGGCACGCACCTGCACGGTCCGGTGATCTCGTTGGGTGCCGCGGCCGGGGTGCTGGCAGTGACGCAAGGCTCGCCGGTGTGGGCCGCCATTTTTGTGTGGGAGCTGGCCCGGCCACCGATCTGGATGCTGGTGGTGTTCCTGGTGACGGCGGTCGGCGCGCACGGAATCAAGACGTTCACCCTCGGGCGTCGCCCCCCGAACCCGGATCACCGGGCCGGCTGAGCTCTACAGAGGCTTTACCGTCCCGGTGAGGTGCGGATAACCCTTGGAGATGTTGCGCAGCGACAACTCCCAACCGTCACCGGTCTCGTCGATGTAGAGTCCAGCGGTCGCCGGCAGCAGCAGCGGCTTGCCGAACCGCACCGAATACTCCACCGCTTTCGGGAACTTGGCTTCAATGTTCGCCAATACCGCTGCGGCACTGAACATTCCGTGCGCAATGGAGGTTGGGAAGCCGAACAGCTTGGCGGCAACGCCGCTGGTGTGAATTGGGTTGAGATCGCCACCTACCACGGCGTAGCGACGGATCTGGCTGGGCGAGATGCGCAGCACGGTCGACGGTGGGGGCAGCTTAGGCTCTTTTTTCGGCGGCGGCTTGGGTTCATCCGACAGGCTGGTGCGCTGTTGGTGCAGGAAGGTCGTCACCTGGTGCCAGGCCAGTTCGTTACCGACACTGACGTCGGTCAGTAGGTCGACCAGCAGGCCCTTGCGGTGCTCGCGCAGGTTTTCGGCGTGCACATGCACGCTTACGGTGTCGGTCACCGCGATCGGCCGGTGCTGGGTGATGCGGTTCTCGGTGTGCACCGATCCCATTGCGGAGAAAGGAAAGTCGAACCCGGACACCAGGGACATGATCGACGGAAAGGTCAACGCGAACGGGTAGGTCAGCGGCACGTTGTTGCCGTACTGCAGGCCGGTGACCGCGGCGTAGGCGGCCACATTGGTGTGGTCGATGGGCAGTTCCTCGACCGTCACGGTGCGGTTGGACAGCTTGGCCGGGCGGGGCACCACGGGCAGTGCTCCCGCTGCCGCGCGCAGCATGTTACGAAGGCCGCTTGGTTGGTTCATACTTCCTCCTGATTTGTCCTGCTCCTCATCGGGCCGGCACGGCCCGCATCGTCGCCGGACGCTAGGCCCCGATCATTCCCTGGCCGCAGACCCGAACCACGTTGCCGGTGACCGCGTTTGAGGCCGGGCTGGCGAAGTAGGCGATCGTCTCCGCGACATCGACGGGCTGGCCGCCCTGCAACAGCGAGTTCAGCCGGCGGCCCACCTCGCGGGTGGCTAGTGGGATCGCGGCCGTCATCTTGGTTTCGATGAAGCCCGGTGCGACGGCGTTGATCGTGATGCCCTTCTCGGCGAGGCTCGGTGCCAGCGCCTGGGTGATGCCGATCATGCCGGCCTTTGTGGTGCCGTAATTGGTCTGGCCGCGGTTGCCCGCGATCCCGGCGATCGACGACAGTCCGATCACCCGGCTACCCTCACCCAGCGTTCCGCTACTTACCAGTCCCTCGGTAAGTCGCAGGGGGGCATACAGATTGACGGCCAGCACAGCGTCCCAGCGGTCGTCGTCCATGTTGGCCAGGAGCTTGTCGCGGGTGATGCCGGCGTTGTTGACCAGGATGTCGGCCTTCCCGCCGTGGTGGTCACGCAGGTGCTCGTTGATCTTGTCCACGGCGTCATCGGCGGTGACGTCGAGCCAGAGCGGGGTGCCGCCGACAGTGCTGGCGGTTTCGGCCAACTCTTCGGCTGCGGACTCGACGTCGATGGCGACGACGCGGGCACCGTCTCGGGCGAACACTTCGGCAATCGTCCGACCGATGCCCCGGGCGGCCCCGGTCACGATGGCGACCTTGCCGTCCAACGGCTTGTCCCAGCTGGCCGGGGGTGTGGCGTCTTCGGATCCGACGTAGAAGACCTGGCCGTCGACGTAGGCCGACTTGGCGGACAGGATGAACCGCAGAGTGGATTCCAGGCCGGTGGCGGCCGGCTTGGCATCCGGGGCCAGATACACCAGGTTCGCCGTCGCCCCGCTGCGAAGCTCCTTGCCCAGCGAGCGCGTGAAGCCTTCCAGTGCGCGTTGGGCGATACGTTCCTCGATGCTGCCCGCGGCCTCGGGCGTGGTGCCGACAACCACCACCCGGGCATTGTGCTCGAGGTTGCGCAGCAGGGGCGTGAAGAATTCGTGCAGCGCCTTGAGGCCGGCCGGTGTGGTGATACCCGTGGCATCGAAGACCAGCCCGGCGAACTTGTCGGCCCAGCGGCCGCCCAGGTTGTTGGAGAGCAGGTCATAGTCGCTGTCGAGTGCCGCACGCAGTGGCTCGACCACCCGGCCTTCACCCCCGATCAGCAGTGACCCGGCCAGCGGGGGATCGCCGACACTGTACCGACGCAGCGGTTCGGGTCGCGGAACACCGAGTTGCTTGGCCAAAAACGATCCGGGTCCGGAGTTGACAACCTGCGAGAACAGATCGGGCGAGCGCTTGGTAGCCACTGAGTTGCCTTCCGTGTCAGGGACGAACTTACTTCAGAGTAAGAACAGTGGTTAGTATTGCCTGCAGACGCGAGTACCCCAAATTAACCCCCGACTACGGAGATAAACGTGGCCCCTGCAAATTCCGATCCGAGGCGGCGGGTCGCCGTGCTGGGCGGCAATCGCATCCCCTTCGGCCGATCCGACCGAGCCTATGCCGAAGCCTCCAATCAAGACATGTTCACCGCCGCGCTGGCCGGACTGGTCGACCGGTTCGGGCTGGCCGGCGAACGCTTAGACGCCGTGGTCGGAGGCGCCGTGCTCAAGCACAGTCGCGACTTCAACCTGATGCGCGAATGTGTGCTCGGATCCGAACTCTCTTCGTACACAACGGCGTTCGACCTGCAGCAGGCCTGCGGAACCGGTCTGCAGGCGGCCGTCGCCGCGGCCGACGGCATCGCCGCCGGCCGATATGAGGTGGCCGCCGCCGGCGGGGTGGACACCACCTCCGACGCGCCGATCGCGCTGGGCGATGACCTGCGCCGGACCTTGCTGAAGGTGCGGCGGGCTAAGTCCAACCTGCAGCGCTTGAAGCTGGTCGGCACCTTGCCCGCCAATCTCGGCATTGCGGTTCCGACCAATGGCGAACCCCGCACCGGACTCTCGATGGGCGAGCATGCTGCCATCACCGCCAAGGAGATGGGCATCAAGCGCGTCGACCAGGACGAGCTTGCCGTCGCCAGCCATCGCAATATGGCCGACGCCTACGATCGGGGCTTTTTCGACGACCTGATCACGCCGTTCTTGGGGCTGTACCGCGACGACAACCTGCGACCGGACGCCAGCGTGGAGAAAATGGCGAAGCTGCGCCCGGTCTTCGGCGTAAAGGCCGGGGACGCGACGATGACGGCTGGGAATTCGACTCCGCTGACCGACGGCGCGTCGGTCGCATTGCTGGCTACCGAGCAGTGGGCGGCCGACCATTCGCTACCTCCGTTGGCCTACTTCGTCGATGCCGAAACGGCCGCCGTCGACTACGTCAACGGGAACGACGGCCTCTTGATGGCGCCCACCTACGCGGTGCCCCGGCTGCTGGCACGCAACGGTCTGACCCTGCAGGATTTCGACTTCTACGAGATCCACGAGGCCTTCGCCTCCGTGGTGCTGGCGCACCTGCAGGCTTTCGAGTCCGAGGAATACTGCAAGGAGCGGCTGGGGTTGGACGCGGCGCTGGGTTCCATCGACCGGTCCAAGCTCAACGTCAACGGCTCGTCGTTGGCCGCCGGGCACCCATTCGCCGCCACCGGTGGCCGGATTCTGGCACAGACCGCCAAGCAACTCGCGGAGAAGAAAGCGGAGGCAGGGAGCAAGAAGACCGTCCGCGCGCTGATCTCCATTTGTGCCGCTGGTGGGCTGGGCGTGGCCGCGATTCTCGAGGCTTAACCGGGAGAAAGAATTGCCTGCGCAGATTTTTCGGTCGAGTGGTTTGCCCACAGAACATCTGGGTATTCGAAGGTCCGGATAGCCCCGTGTTGGTGTCTGACCCCCCGACCCCGACGGCAACGCGGGGCAATCCCTGGATCGACCGCCGGTCAGCGGAGACGGGCGAACGAAAAGGACCGCCGCTGGAGTGAGGGGATCCAGCGGCGGTCTTTTGCATTCGGCCGAGATGCACCCAGACACACAAAATCCCCCGTCCGCAGACGGGGGATTTTGCGTTGCTGTCTGTTGAAGGCTTCTCCTAGAAGGCAGCCTCGTCGAGCTCCATGATGTCGTTGTCCAGAGTCTCGATCACCTCGCGAGTGCTCGTCAGCAACGGCAGGAAGTTCTTCGCGAAGAACGACGCGACCGCGAGCTTGCCCTCGTAGAAGGACCGCTCGGCACCGGTGGCACCGGCGTCCAGCGCCTCGATCGCCACCGCGGCCTGACGCTGCAGCAACCAGCCGAGGACCAGGTCGCCGACGCTCATCAGGAAGCGCACCGAGCCCAGGCCCACCTTGTACAGGCTGGTCACATCCTCCTGCGCGGCCATCAGGTAGCCGGTCAGCGTGGCGGCCATCGATTGCACGTCGGTCAGTGCCTTGGCGAGCAGTGCGCGCTCACTCTTCAGCCGCCCGTTGCCGGACTCACTGTCGACGAACTCCTGGATCTGGCCGGATACGTAGGCGAGTGCCTCACCCTTGTCGCGGACGATCTTGCGGAAGAAGAAGTCCTGCGCCTGGATCGCGGTGGTGCCTTCGTACAGGGAGTCGATCTTGGCGTCCCGGATGTACTGCTCAAGTGGGTAGTCCTGCAGGAAGCCGGAACCACCGAGGGTCTGCAGGCTCTCGGTAAGCTTGGCGTACGCCTGCTCGGAGCCGACGCCCTTGACCACGGGCAGCAACAGGTCGTTGACCTTTACCGCCAACTCGGGGGTCACGTCGTGCAATGCCTCGGCGACCGAGGTGTCCTGGAACGTCGCGGTGTAGAGGTAAAGCGCGCGAAGACCTTCGGCGTATGCCTTCTGGGTCATCAAGGACCGGCGGACGTCGGGGTGGTGCGTGATGGTCACGCGCGGCGCGGTCTTGTCGGTCATCTGAGTCAGGTCGGCACCCTGGACGCGGGACTTGGCGTACTCCAACGCGTTCAGATAGCCGGTCGACAGCGTGGCGATCGCCTTGGTGCCGACCATCATGCGCGCCTGCTCGATGACCTCGAACATCTGCGCGATGCCCTCGTGAACGTCACCGACCAGCCAGCCCTTGGCCGGCACGTCGTGCTGCCCCAGGGACAGCTCACAGGTCGTCGACACCTTGAGACCCATCTTGTGCTCGACGTTGGTGACGAACACGCCGTTACGCTCACCCGGCTCGCCGGTCTCAGTGTCAAACAGGAACTTGGGCACGAAGAACAGCGACAGGCCCTTGGTGCCAGGTCCGGCACCTTCGGGGCGCGCCAGCACCAAGTGGAAGATGTTTTCGAACAGGTCGCCGGAATCAGCGGAGGTGATGAACCGCTTGACCCCGTCGATGTGCCAGGTGCCGTCCTCCTGCTGGACGGCCTTGGTCCGACCGGCACCCACGTCCGAGCCGGCGTCCGGCTCGGTGAGCACCATGGTCGATCCCCAGCCACGCTCGGCGGCCAGCACCGCCCACTTCTTCTGCTCCTCGGTACCGAGGTGGTAGAGAATCTGGGCGAAACCCGCGCCGCCGGCGTACATCCATACCGCCGGGTTGGCGCCAAGAATGTGCTCGTGCAGCGCCCACATCAACGACCGGGGCATCGGCATGCCGCCCAGGGCCTCGTCGAGGCCGGCCTTGTCCCATCCGGCTTCGATCACCGAACGGACTGACTTCTTGAAAGACTCCGGAAGGGTCACGGAGTGCGTAGCGGGGTCGAAAACCGGCGGGTTGCGGTCGCCCTCGACGAACGACGCGGCAACCGGTCCCTCGGCTATGCGGCTGATCTCCGCCAGCATTTCACGGGCGGTGTCGGCGTCCAAGTCGCTGAATTCGCCTTGGCCTAGCGCCTTGTCGACACCGAGTACCTCGAAGAGGTTGAATTCCTGGTCGCGCACGTTGCTCTTGTAGTGGCTCATATGGTCCTCCTCATTGAGAATGCCACCTGTGGTTGGGTACTAGGGTTAAGTTACCCACCAGTAACACAGTTAAAATATACCGATCGGTAACTTCAACGCAAGTGAGTGTGAGCTATATTTCACTGTCTAACTAACCAACCGGTTGGGATAGCGGTGATTCCAGCCCTAGCATCCCCCTTCACCTGCGGCGATGATGGACCCAATGGTTAATGTGGGGAGCGTCACGACCCTTCCGGTGGTGGATCTGAGCGCGGATTCCGACCGGCTGCGCCAGGGCCTCCGGGAGGCCGCTCACGAGGTGGGTTTCTTCTATCTGACCGGCCACGGGGTGTCGCAGGCGTTGGTCGCCAGAGTGCTCGACGCGGCCCGGCGACTGTTTGCACTGCCGGACGCCGACAAGGACGCGATCGCGATGGTGCGCAGCCGCCATTTCCGCGGCTACACCCGACTCGGGGGTGAGCTGACCCGGGGCGAGGTCGACTGGCGCGAGCAGATCGACGTCGGGCCCGAACGCCCGCCGATCGGCGGCCCCGGCAGGCCCGACTACCGGTGGCTGCAGGGCCCCAATCAGTGGCCGGCGGCGCTGCCCGAGCTGCCGGCGCTCATCGCCGAATGGGATGCCGCGCTGTCCGAAGTTTCGCGCATCCTGCTGCGGCACTGGGCGGCTTCACTGGGCAGCCCGCCGGAGGTGTTCGACGCGGCTTTCGCCGAGGCACCCGCGACGCTGATCAAGATCGTGCGGTACCCGGCCCGCGCCGCCAGTCCCCAGGGTGTCGGTGCACACAAGGACTCGGGGGTGCTCACGCTGCTGCTGGCCGAGCCGGGTAGCCGGGGCTTGCAGGTGCTGCAGGTACGAAGGCCCGGCTCGCAGGATCAGGAATGGGTGGACGCGCCCGCGCTGGAGGGAGCGTTCGTCGTCAACATCGGGGAGCTGCTCGAGGTCGCAACGGGCGGTTACCTGCGCGCCACCGAGCACCGGGTGAATCTGAGCGCGGCGAGCGCGGAGCGGATTTCGGTGCCGTACTTCTTCAACCCCCGGCTGGACGCGCAGATACCGCTGCTGTCGTTACCCGCTGAGCTGGCCGCGCGCGCCGGGTCCGCCGCGGCCGCTGATCCGTCGGACCCGATCCACTCGGTCTACGGCCGGAACGCCTGGAAAAGCAGGCTACGTGCGCACCCCGATGTGGCTGCCGCGCACGGATATGCACAAGGTAGGCTAGAAACCGAGAATCCCGTTCTCGGCGCAAGGGGCGAATGAAGTCCGGTGAACTCGAACAATAATCTGACACCACTGTCGCTGCGCGAGGCCTTTGGCCATTTCCCGACCGGTGTGGTGGCCATCGCCGCCGTGGTCGAGGGCGTGCGCGAAGGCCTTGCGGCCAGCACTTTTGTACCTGTTTCGCTCGACCCGCCGCTGGTGTCGTTCTGCGTGCAGAACACCTCGACGACGTGGCCGAAACTCAAAGGCGCTCCGACACTGGGTATCAGTGTGCTCGGCGAATCTCACGACGAGGCCGCCCGCACGCTGGCCGCCAAGACCGGCGACAGGTTCGCCGGCTTGGAGACGGCGTCCAGCGAGGCCGGTGCTGTCTTCATCAAAGGGACCGGTCTATGGCTGGAAAGCGCGATCGAGCAGCTGATCCCGGCCGGCGACCACACCATCGTGGTGCTACGGGTCAGTGAGGTCACGGTGGACGCCGAGGTCACACCGATCGTGTTCCACCGCAGCGCTTTCCGCCGACTGGGCGTCTAGCGAGCCCCGCTGTCACCACGGTCTCGGCGCCGCGCGGCGCCTCACGGCGACGCTTCTAGGGACGCTCGCCCAGTTCTTTGCGGTAAGCCGCGATCCGCTGCTCGATTTCGGTCGCGTCGTCGTGCCGTCCATCTTTATGGGCCAGCTCGGCGCGGACCGTCAATTCACGGATCGCCGTTCGAATCTCGTTGACGCTGGTTGTTTCACCCATACCGTCGGATACCCGGTACGGCGGTTGCCTAACGGCGAGCGGGCTAGCGCCGGAACAGCTTGTTACCCAGCCACACGACCGGGTCGTATTTACGGTCGGCGACTCGCTCTTTCATCGGGATCAGCGCATTGTCGGTGATCTTGATGTTTTCCGGGCAGACCTCGGTGCAGCATTTGGTGATGTTGCAGTAGCCCAAGCCGAATTCCTCTTGGGCCTGGTCGCGCCGGTCCAGCGTGTCCAACGGGTGCATTTCGAGCTCGGCGGCCCGCATCAGGAAGCGCGGCCCGGCGAACGCTTTCTTGTTTTCGTCGTGGTCGCGGACCACGTGGCAGACGTTTTGGCACAGGAAGCACTCGATGCATTTGCGGAATTCCTGCGACCGTTGGACATCGACCTGCGCCATTCGATACTCGCCGGGCTGCAGCTCCTTGGGTGGTGCGAAAGACGGTATCTCGCGCGCCTTCTCGTAATTGAACGAGACGTCGCAAACCAGATCGCGGATCACCGGGAAGGTCCGCAGCGGCGTCACCGTCACGATCTCGTCTTCGGCGAAGGTCGACATCCGCGTCATGCACATCAGCCGGGGGTTGCCGTTGACCTCTGCCGAGCAGGATCCGCACTTGCCGGCCTTGCAGTTCCAGCGCACCGCGAGATCGGGCGTCTGCGTCTGCTGCAGCCGGTGGATGACGTC
>JAVROG010000529.1:0-12503 GCA_032162865.1 Mycobacterium sp.
GGATCGGGTCGACGATATTCGCCGCCGACCTGGTTCGCGAAGAGCTTGCGCTGCCCGCCGATTGGGAGCCGTTGGGGGCCGTCGCGATCGGTTATGCCGATGCGGCCTATGGAGCTGCTGGGCCGCGCGACCCGGTGACAGTCGCGGACTTGTTGATCCGCAAATGAAGGCCTTTGCGGACAACGACTTTGCGGGCAAGGCCGCCGCGTCGGCCGACAAGATCCGCGGCGGCTACTACACGCCGGCGCCGATCGCGCGATTTCTGGCCGGCTGGGTGACGCGCGCCGGACCTAAGATTCTGGAGCCCTCGTGCGGCGACGGCCGCATCTTGCGTGAACTGGCCGCCCTCAGTGGCCAGGCGCGCGGAGTGGAACTCGTTGCCGCCGAAGCCGCGAAGGCGCGCGAGTTCGCGCCCGTCGACACCGCGAATCTGTTCACCTGGTCTGGTGCGGGCGGCTGGGACGGAATAGCGGGCAACCCGCCCTACATCCGTTTCGGCAACTGGGCAGCCGAGCAACGCGACCCGGCTCTGGAACTGCTGCGGCGAGAAGGTCTGCGCCCCAACAAGTTGACCAACGCCTGGGTCCCGTTCGTCGTGGCGAGCACCGGGTTGGTGCGCGAGGGTGGCCGGGTGGGCCTGGTGCTGCCCGCCGAGTTGCTCCAGGTCTCCTACGCCGCACAGTTGCGCGACTTTCTGGTGCGCCGGTTCCGGGAGATCACATTGGTGAGCTTCGACCGTTTGGTGTTCGACGGCGTGCTGCAGGAGGTGGTGCTGTTCTGCGGTGTGGTCGGCGGCGAAAAGGGGGGCGGCCCAGCGCACATCCGCACGGTCGCGCTGCATGATGCGGACGAGCTGGCCCATGCGGACCTCGATAGGCGCCCGTTCCCGGTCGGGCCGGTGCCCGCGCTGGCGCACGAAAAGGAAAAGTGGACCAGGTACTTTCTCGATCCCGCTGTGGCGCAGACCCTTCGCACACTCAAAGACTCCGGCGCCATGATTCCGTTGCGCCGCGTTGCCGAGGTGGACGTGGGCATCGTGACCGGGCGCAACAGCTTCTTCACCTTCACCGATGCACAGGCACGCGAACTGGGGTTGCTTGCACACTGTGTCCCGCTCGTCTCGCGCAGCACCCAGCTGTCCGGCCTGCTTTACGACATCGATTGCCGCACCGGCGATATCGGTGCCGAGCACCGAACCTGGTTGCTCAATGCCCCGGCGCAGCCGAACGATCCCGCACTGATCGCGCATATCGATGCCGGCGAAGCAGCCGGCGTCCACCTGGGCTACAAGTGCTCGCTGCGCAAGCCCTGGTGGACCACGCCGTCGCTGTGGTTTCCAGACCTGTTCATGCTGCGCCAGATTCACCTCGCCCCACGGCTGACGGTCAATGCCGCGGCGGCGACAAGCACCGACACCGTGCACCGGGCGCGGGTCAGCCCCGGCACCGACCCGACCGCACTGGCCGCGGTGTTCCACAACAGCGCGACGTTCGCGTTCGCCGAGATCATGGGCCGCAGTTACGGGGGCGGGATCTTGGAGCTGGAACCCGCCGAGGCCGAAGAGTTGCCCATTCCCGCGCCGATGTACGCCGACCCCGACCTGGCCTCCGACGTCGACCTGCTGCTGCGGGCCAACGAGCTGGAGAAGGCGCTCGACGTGGTGGACCGACGCGTTCTGATCGAGGGGCTGGGCCTGTCGCCGGACGTCGTGGCCCAGTGCCGCGCGGCGTGGGCCGCGCTGCGGGATCGCCGCACCAGGCGGGGATCGCGATGAGCACCGTGAGCTTGCGGGCCTCGGTGATCGCGCTGCTGCGCGACTGGCAGGCACCCGATCCGGCGCAGGACACGCTGCGGCATGCGGTGCTGGCATTCGTGCTGGCCCGCGAAGACGCCTGTCTGCGCGAATGCGAACCCGGCCACATCACCGCATCCGCGCTGGTGCTCGATGACAGCGGCGCCCGGGTCCTGCTGACCCTGCACCCACGGCTGGGCCGCTGGGTGCAATTGGGCGGACACTGCGAGCCAGACGAGGACGCCGACATCCTGGCCGCCGCCGCACGCGAGGCTGCCGAGGAATCCGGCGTCAGCGATCTGCGCATCGACCCCGAATTGGTTGCGGTGCATGTCCATCCGGTCACTTGCTCGCTCGGGGTCCCGACGCGGCATCTGGATCTGCAGTTCGCCGCGCGCGCGCCCGCCGGCGCGCAGATCGTGCTCAGCGACGAGTCCGACGACCTGCGGTGGTGGCCGGGCGACGCCTTGCCGTCGGGCACCGATCATGCGCTGGCGTACCTGGTGAGCCAGGCTCGCCGCCGTGCGTGACGATCACACGTCGGACGAGTAGCGGATGCCGCCGTCGGGAATCGCGACGCCGGGCCACACTCGCGCGCCTCGCAGCAGTTCGCAGCGCGCGCCGATGTCGGCGCCATCGCCGATCACCCCGTCGCGGATAAGCGCCCGCGGGCCGACGCGGACGCCGAAGCCGAGGATCGAGCGTTCGATCACGCTGCCGGCCTCGACCTTGACGCCGGCGAAGATGACGGCACCATCGAGCCGGACACCGGCGCCGATCTCCGCGCCCCGCCCGACGACCGTCCCGCCGATCACTAGCGCGCCGGGTGCCACGGCGGCGCCGTCGTGCACCAGTGATTCGCCGCGTTGGCCGCGCAGCGCCGGTGACGGCGCGATCCCGCGCACCAGGTCGGCAGAGCCGCGCACGAAATCATCCGGTGTGCCCATGTCCCGCCAATAGGTGGAATCCACGTAGCCATACACCCCAACGCCGTGGCCGTCGTCGGCCGACAACAGTGACGGGAACACCTCGCGTTCCACCGAGACCTCACGGCCGCGCGGAATCCGGTCGATGATGGCGCGTCGGAAGATGTAGCAGCCGGCGTTGATCTGGTCGGTCGGCGGATCCTGGGTCTTCTCGAGAAAGGCGGTGACTCGGCCCTCGCCGTCGGTGGGCACGCAGCCGAACGCCCGCGGATCGCCCACCCGCACCAGGTGCAGCGTCACATCGGCTTGGTGCTCGCGATGGAACTCCAGCTGCTGGCCCAGGTCGGTGCCGGAGAGTACGTCGCCGTTGAACACCATCACGGTGTCGTGGCGCAGCTTGCCGGCGACATTGGCGATGCCGCCCGCGGTGCCCAACGGTTTCTCCTCGGTCACATACTCGATCTGCAATCCGAGCTTGGACCCGTCGCCGAACTCGGCCTCGAACACGCCGGCCTCATACGAGGTGCCCAGCACCACGTGCTCGATACCGGCGGCGGCGATCCGCGACAGCAGATGAGTAAGGAAAGGCAGCCCGGCCGTCGGCAGCATGGGCTTGGGCGCAGACAGCGTCAACGGACGCAGCCGGGTCCCCTTACCGCCGACCAGGACCACCGCATCGACTTGATGGGATGCCACCTCAGTGCCGCCCTTCTGTCAGCTTCAATTCCCGTCGCTGTGACCTCCGCACCTTGCGCAGTGAACTGCGGACCATCACGCGGGAGCGCACCGCCAACGATCCCCGCAGCGTCCAGCGCAGCGGGGCCCGCCACCAACCGGAATGCCTGTCCGCGAGGAAGATGTACGTACTGCGGTGATGGGCGGCCAGGTGCCTCGCCGGATCGCTTCCGGTCGAGTGGCCCTTGTGGTGCAGCACCTCGGCAGACGGCACGTAGACGCTGAGCCAGCCGGCTCTGCCGAGGCGGTCGCCGAGGTCGACGTCCTCCATGTACATGAAGTAGCGCTCGTCAAAGCCGCCAACCTGCTCGAACGCGCTGCGGCGCACCAGCAGGCACGATCCCGACAGCCAGCCCACCGGCCGCTCGCTTGGCTCCAGGTGCTCCTGGCGATAGGCACGCGTCCACCGATTACCCGGCCAGACGGGCCCGATCACCGCATGCATGCCGCCGCGGATCAGGCTGGGCAGGTGGCGTGCCGACGGGTACACCGAGCCGTCGGGGTCGCGGACCAGAGGACCGAACGCGCCGGCGCGCGGCCAGCGGGTGGCGGCCTCCAACAGGGCGTCGATACTGCCCGGCCCCCATTGCACGTCCGGGTTGGCCACGATGACCCACTCGTCGACATAGCGTTCGTCGGGGTCCCGCTGTTGATCGAGCTTGGCGACCGTGCGGTTGATCGCCGTTCCATAGCCCAGATTGGCGCCGGTGGGCAGCAGCCGGACATTGGGATAGCGCTCCACGGCGGCCTGCGGGGTTCCGTCGGTGGACCCGTTGTCGGCCAACAGCACGCGGACCGGCCGATCAGTGGCCAGCGACAACGACGCCAAAAACCGCTCCAGGTGCGAACCCGGCGAATACGTCACGGCTACGACCGGCAGAACGTCAGTCACGCGTAGAGGGTATCGGTCCATCGGCAGCCGCCGTCAGTGCCGCTAGGAGGGCAGGGCGCCAAGGTCGCAACGGGGTGAGGCCCGCGGCGGCCCACTCCCGCCCGGACAACGCGGAGTATGGCGGGCGCGCCGCCGGCCGCGGGAACTCGTCGCTGCCGACCGGGTTGACCCGTTGCGGGTCGGCGCCGCTTTCTTCGAACACCGCGCGGGCCTGCTCGAATCGGGAGACGACGCCTTCATTGGCGGCGTGCAGCACACGACCACGTACTTCGATATCAGGGAAGCGGCCGGCCAACTCCAGCAGCGCGGCGGCCAGGTCGCCGGCGTAGGTGGGCGACCCAGTTTGGTCGTCAACCACCTTGATCGGGCCGGCAGCGGCATCACGGGCGGCCAACCGCTGCATGACGGCGACGAAATCGCTTCTGTCCGGGCCGCCGGTGTACACCCAGGCGGTTCGCACCACGACGGCCTCCGGCAGCGACGCGAAGACGGCCTCTTCCCCGGCGAGCTTGCTGCTCGCATAGACACCCTGCGGCCCGGTTTGGTCGCCGGGCTCATAGGGACGCGGCTCGGCTCCGCCGAAATCACCGTTGAACACGTAATCCGTCGAGATGTGGATCAGCTGCGCACCGGCGCGCGCGCAGGCGCGGGCGAGGTTCTGCGGCCCCGTCGCATTCACGGCGTACGCGCCCGCCTCGTCGCTCTCCGCGCCGTCGACGTCGGTGTAGGCCGCGCAATTGATGACGACATCGCCACTGCGGATGAACTCATCGGCCGCGGCGGGGTCGGTGATGTCCCATTCCGACGACGTTTTGGCAACCACGTCGCGGCCGCAGCGCCGGGCCAGCGCCGTCAATAGGCTCCCCAGCTGCCCGCCCGCGCCGGTGATCACTAGCCTTGTTGACCCCCTCGACATGTGTTCGAGTCTGGCACGCCGAGTCCGGCTAACCGGAAAGCGACTGTTGCACAAGTAACCTACAGTGATGCCTGCGCAAACTGTGACCCGTGTGATGCGTGTGATTCGCGCCTTGTCCGGGGCACTCGCCGTTACAGTCGTGCTCGGCACCGGGGTGGCGTGGAGCAATGTCCGCTCGTTCGAGGACGGCATCTTCCACATGTCCGCGCCCTCGCTCGGTCACGGCGGTGACGACGGCGCGATCGACATCCTGCTGGTCGGCCTGGACAGCCGCACCGACGCGCACGGCAATGCTTTGTCGCCCGAGGAACTGGCGACGCTGCGGGCCGGCGACGAGGAAGCCACCAACACCGACACCATCATCCTGATCCGGATACCCAACAACGGGAAGTCGGCAACCGCGATCTCGATCCCCCGCGACTCGTACGTCCAGGCCCCCGGGCTGGGCAAGACCAAGATCAACGGCGTCTACGGTCAAACCCGCGAGATCAAGCGGACCAGCCTCGTACAGGCCGGCGCCTCAGCCACCGAAGCCGCGGCGAGCGGAACCCAGGCCGGCCGCGAGGCGCTGATCAAGACGGTGGCCGACCTCACCGGCGTCACCGTCGACCACTCCGCGGAGATCGGCCTGCTCGGTTTCTCGTTGATCGCCGATGCACTCGGTGGCGTCGAGGTCTGCCTGAAGGACGCCGTGTTCGAACCCCTATCCGGCGCCGACTTTCCGGCCGGCCGGCAACGACTCAACGGTCCGCAGGCGTTGAGCTTCGTGCGCCAGCGCCACGAACTGCCGCGCGGCGATCTAGACCGGGTAGTGCGCCAGCAGGCGGTCATGGCCTCGCTTGCGCACCGGGTCATCTCCGGAAAGACGATGTCCAGCCCGACCACGCTGAAACGGCTCGAGTCCGCGGTGCAGCGGTCGGTGGTGCTGTCCTCGGGGTGGGACATCATGGACTTCGTCGGGCAGCTGTCGAAGCTGACCGGTGGCAACGTCGCGTTTGCCACCATTCCGGTGCTCGACGGCGCCGGCTGGAGCGACGACGGCATGCAGAGCGTGGTGCGGGTGGATGCGCACCAGGTGCAGGAGTGGGTTGGTGGTCTGCTGCACGAGCAGGACCAGGGCAAAACCGAGGAGCTGGCCTACACGCCGGCCAAGACCACCGCCAACGTGGTCAACGACACCGATATCAACGGTCTGGCCACGTCGGTGTTGGAGGTGCTGAGCGCAAAGGGCTTCACCGCCGGCTCTGCGGGAAACAACGACGGCGGTCACGTCAAGGGCAGTCAGGTGCGTGCCGCCAAGACCGATGACCTGGGCGCGCAGGAGGTCGCCAGGCAACTGGGTGGCCTCCCGGTCATCGCGGACGCCTCCATACCGACCGGATCGGTTCGGGTGGTGCTGGCCAACGACTACACCGGTCCGGGCTCCGGACTCGAGGGCGCGGCAGTCACGCCCGCACACGCTTCGACGGTCGGATCCAGCAACGGCACCGGCAGCACCGTTCCCGCGCCGTCGCCGATCCTCACCGCCGGCTCGGAAAATCCCGAGTGCATAAACTGACCTTTCCGTGCAACCACTGATCACGCTCAGCGGAGCGATCCTGGACCCGATGCTGCGCGCCGACCCGGTCGGCCCGCGCATCACCTACTACGACGACGCCACCGGCGAGCGCATCGAACTATCCGCGGTGACGCTCGCCAACTGGGCCGCCAAGACCGCCAATCTGCTGCGCGACGAACTGGGCGCCGGACCGGCGAGCCGAGTCGCGATCCTGCTGCCGGCCCATTGGCAGACGGCCGCGGTGCTGTTCGGCGTGTGGTGGATCGGCGCCGAAGTGACGCTGCACGGTCCCGCCGATCTGGCACTGTGCACGCCTGACCGACTCGACGAGGCCGACGCGGCGGTGGCAGGCGACCTCAATGGTGAGGTGGCGGTGCTGTCTCTGGATGCATTCGGCAAGCCCGTCCCCGATCTGCCGTTGGGCGTCACCGACTACGCCACCGCGGTGCGCGTGCACGGCGACCAGGTCGTTCCCGAACGAAACCCCGGTCCCGCACTGGCCGGACAATCGGTCGCCCAGATACTGGCCGCGTGCGCCCAATCCGCGGCGATGCAAGGTGTGACGTCGAGCGACCGGGTGCTGTCTACCGCGTCCTGGGAGCGCCCCGAGCTCGTGGTGGACGGACTGCTGGCGGTGTTGGCCACCGGCGCGTCGTTGGTCCAGGTGGCCAATCCCGACCCGGCGGCGTTGCAGCGCCGCATCGACACCGAAAAGGTGACGCGGGTGCTCTGATGCGCCGCTAGCGCCCACCCGCCCGTCGTTGGATACATGTTGATATCGCAATATCGCGATGTTACCGTCGATGGCAGGGACGAGATCATCGAACAGGGAGGTTTGCGCAATGGCGGTGCAGGTGCTTTTGGCGAAGGCAGCGACGACGGTGGTCACCGGTTTGGCCGGGGTTACCGCCTACGAGGTGCTGCGCAAGGCCGTCAAAAAAGCGCCGCTGCACCAGACCGCGGTCACGGCCGCAGAGCTGGGATTGCGCGGCACCCGCAAGGCCGAAGTGGCCGCGGAGTCGGCCAGACTCAAGATCGCCGACGTGATGGCCGAAGCCCGCGAACGCGTGGGCGAAGAGGCGCCGACGCCGACCGTAGGTGAACACCACGACCACGATCACTGATCCCCTATGGCGCTCGCGCTTGTTCCAGATATCGAACCGGCGGATGACCCTGCCCTGGTAGTGATTTCGGACGCCGCCGGCCGCATGCGGGTCCGGGTCGACTGGGTCCGCTCCGACTCGCGGCGTGCCGTTGCCGTGGAGGATGCCGTCGCCAAGGAGAACGGCGTGCGGGCGGTGCACGCCTACCCGCGCACCGGCTCCGTCGTCGTCTGGTACTCCCCCAAGCGTTGTGACCGCACCGCGGTGCTGGCGGTGATCAGCGGCGCCGCGCAGGTGGCCGCCGAACTCATCCCCGCACGCCGACC
The DNA here is from genome assembly GCA_032162865.1 of Mycobacterium sp. Lineage (GTDB taxonomy): Bacteria > Actinomycetota > Actinomycetes > Mycobacteriales > Mycobacteriaceae > Mycobacterium. Next base: position 8,249 of record JAVROG010000529.1, read on the forward strand.
CCATTCGGAGGAGATCCGCAACACCGATGTGCTGCGCATGGTCATCGGCGGTGCGGCGCTCGCGCTGCTCGGTGTGCGCCGCTACGTGTTCGCCCGGCCTCCGCTGCTCGGGCCCAGCGGCCGGCTGGTGGCCACCGGCGTCACGGTCTTCACCGGCTACCCGTTCCTGCGCGGCGCGCTGCGCTCGCTGCGCTCCGGCAAGGCCGGCACCGACGCGTTGGTCTCGGCGGCGACGGTCGCCAGCCTCATCCTGCGCGAGAACGTGGTTGCGCTGACCGTGCTGTGGCTGCTCAATATCGGGGAGTACCTGCAGGATCTGACGTTGCGTCGGACCCGGCGCGCCATCTCGGAGCTGCTGCGCGGCAACCAGGACACGGCCTGGGTCCGGTTGAGTGAGGGGCCCGATGCGGGCACCGAGTTGCAGATACCCATCGACACCCTGCAGATCGGCGACGAGGTGGTGGTGCACGACCACGTCGCGATCCCCGTCGACGGTGAGGTGGTCGACGGCGAAGCGGTGGTCAACCAGTCCGCGATCACTGGGGAGAACCTGCCGGTCAGCGTCACGACCGGAATCCGCGTGCACGCGGGGTCGGTGGTGGTGCGGGGGCGCCTGGTGGTGCGCGCACAGGCCGTCGGCAGCGACACCGCTATCGGCCGCATCATCGCCCGGGTCGAAGAGGCCCAGCTCGACCGCGCGCCGATCCAAACCGTCGGCGAGAACTTCTCCCGCCGCTTCGTGCCGACGTCGTTCATCGTCTCGGGCCTCACGCTGTTGCTCACCGGCGATGTGCGCCGCGCCATGACCATGCTGTTGATCGCCTGCCCCTGCGCGGTCGGTCTGTCCACCCCGACCGCGATCAGTGCGGCGATCGGCAACGGCGCCCGCCGCGGCATCCTGATCAAGGGCGGGTCCCACCTCGAACAGGCCGGCCGGGTGGACGCGATCGTGTTCGACAAGACCGGGACGCTGACCGTCGGCCGCCCCGTGGTCACCAACATCGTTGCTATGCACAAGGATTGGGAGCCCGAGCAGGTGCTGGCCTACGCGGCAAGCTCGGAGATCCACTCGCGGCACCCGCTGGCCGAGGCCGTCATCCGCTCCACCGAGGAACGCCACATCAGCATTCCGCCGCACGAGGAGTGCGAGGTGCTGGTCGGTCTGGGCATGCGGACCTGGGCCGATGGCCGCACCCTGCTGCTGGGCAGTCCGTCGCTGCTGCGCTCGGAAAAGGTGCGGGTGTCCAAGAAGGCCTCGGAGTGGGTCGCCAAGCTGCGGGGTCAGGCGGAGACGCCGTTGCTGCTCGCGGTGGACGGCAAGCTGGTCGGGTTGATCAGCCTGCGCGACGAAGTGCGTCCGGAAGCCGCCGAGGTGCTGACGAAGTTGCGGGCCACCGGTGTGCGCCGAATCGTCATGCTGACCGGCGATCATCCCGACATCGCGCAGGTGGTCGCCGACGAGCTGGGGATCGACGAGTGGCGCGCCGAAGTGATGCCGGATGACAAGCTCGAGGTGGTGCGCCAACTGCAGGCCGAGGGCTACGTCGTGGGGATGGTCGGCGACGGCATCAACGACGCCCCGGCGCTGGCGGCCGCCGACATCGGCATCGCCATGGGCCTGGCCGGAACCGATGTCGCCGTCGAGACCGCCGATGTCGCACTGGCCAACGACAACCTGCACCGCCTGCTCGACGTGCGGGACCTCGGTACCCGGGCGGTGGATGTCATCCGGGAGAACTACGGCATGTCGATCGCCGTCAACGCCGCCGGGCTGTTGATCGGTGCGGGCGGCGCGCTGTCACCGGTGCTGGCGGCGGTCCTGCACAACGCGTCGTCGGTGGCCGTGGTGGCCAACAGCTCGCGGCTGATCCGGTACCGCCTCGACTAGTGGCGATCGCAGCGCGGCGAATGCCGGGCGCAGCGGGTCGCCACCATTAGCCTGAGACAGCCTGGAACTGGGCCAACCAGGACGTTCAGCAACTGTCGTTACTCTGACTAAGAAATAGTGCAGGGCGGCAGAAGGGACCAACAGATGGGTCGCAGCGACAACGACACCTGGGATCTGGCGACCAGCGTCGGAGCCACCGCCACCATGGTGGCCGCCGGACGAGCCAGGGCGACCAGGGCCGGGCTGATCGACGACCGGTTCGCCGAACCCTTGGTGCGCGCCGTCGGCGTCGACTTCTTCACCCGTTGGGCCGCAGGCGAACTCGACTCGCGTGATGTCGATATGCCCGACGCCGCGTGGGGCATGCAGCGCATGACCGACCTGCTCGCGGCGCGCACCCGCTACATCGACGCGTTCTTCGCCGACGCGGCGGCCTCAGGCATCCGCCAGGTGGTCATCCTGGCTGCCGGCCTGGACGCGCGTGGCTATCGGCTGCCCTGGGCGCCGGGGACAACGGTCTACGAGATCGACCAGCAGGAAGTCATCGATTTCAAGACCAACGCCATCGCGGCGCTCGGCGCGCAGGCCGCCGCCGACATGCGCGCCGTCCCGATCGATCTGCGCCACGACTGGCCGGCCGCACTGCGTGAGGCCGGCTTCGCCCCCGACCAGCCCACCGCGTGGGCCGCCGAGGGCCTGCTTGGATTCCTGCCGCCCGAAGCCCAGGACCGGCTGCTCGACGTGATCACCACGCTCAGCGCCGACGGCAGTCGGCTGGTCGCCGAGGTCTTTCTCAATTCGTCGTCAAACCAGCAGGCACTGAACGGGGCCGCCGAGCGATGGCGCGAGCACGGTCTCGACATCGAGCTGGACGACCTCGGCTTCCCGGGCGATCGCAACGACGTGGCAACCTATCTCGAGGGCCTCGGCTGGCAGTTGGCCCGCGCACCCCTGAATCACCTGCTGGCCGACACCGGCCTGCCACTGCATCCCACCGATCCGGACGCTCCCTTCGGCGGAAATTACTACTGCAGCGCGGTGCTTCGCGGATCTGCTTAGCGACGGCTGGGCTGTGGGCGCCGTGGGAGCCGTGGGCTGCGATCAGCAGCAGTCCTGGCCGCGCCAGGCCTGCACACCCTGCCAGACGGCGACTCCCGCGACGGCCAGCCCGATCACCGGGTCGATCCACCAGCCGACGGGCCAGGCCGCGGTGACGGCCAGACCCACCAGCACGCCGGCGGCCTGGACGGCGCACAGGTAGTTCTGCGTGCCTTCGCCCGCGGTGGCGCCCGAATGCAAACGTGCGCCCAGTCGGTGGTTGGCCCAGCCGAGAATCGGCATCAACACCAGCGCGAGCGCCGTCAATCCAATGCCGATCACCGAGGTCTCGGCATGCTCGCCGACCATGAGGTGCCGAATCGATTCGGCGGCAACATAGGGCGCGACCAGCCAAAAAGACAGTGCGACCCCACGCTGTGCGCGGCGCTCGGCTGTCTCGGAGAGGGTTCGGTCGCCACTGAAGCGCCACACCACCATTGCGCTGGCCAGACCCTCGGACCCGCCACCCAGAGCCCACCCGGTGAGTGCGACCGAACCGACCGCCAGTCCCTGCCACAACCCCACGCCGCCCTCGATGAGCAACACGGCCAGGCTGACCCAGCCCAGCCGGCGGGCCCATTGGGCGCTGCGGTGCCAGTCGGCGTCATGGGCCACCCGCGCACCGGGCGCATCGCAGCCAGCAACATGATCTGCGTGATCTGTGCCGCTTGCGTGCGAGGTGGCCGCGATCTCCATCCAACGATGGTAACGGCGACCGGCGGACCGGCCGTGCCGCTACGCGCCGACTACCGCGTCGCGACGTCTCGTTAATCTGTCTAATCAGCTAGCCCGCAGCGAAAGAAAGACCCACGAATGGCGCGGACCGACAATGACACCTGGGACCTCGCGTTCAGTGTGGGCGCCACGGCCACCATGGTCGCCGCGGGGCGCGCCCGTGCCAGCAGAGCAGCCCTGATCGACGACCCGTTCGCCGAGCCACTGGTGCGCGCGGTCGGCATCGAATTCTTTGTCCGGTGGGCCAGCGGCGAGCTGGATACCGATGATGTCGACTTCCCGGACGCCCCATGGGGCATGCAGCGCATGACCGATCAGCAGGCGGCGCGCACCCGCTACATCGACGCATTCTTCGCCGCCACCGGGGAGGCTGGCATCGGCCAGGCCGTGATCCTGGCGTCCGGTCTCGACGCACGCGGATATCGGCTGCCGTGGGCAGCGGGAACCACCGTTTTCGAAATCGACGTCCCGCAGGTCATCGATTTCAAGACGGCCACGCTGGCAAAGCTAGGCGCCGCTCCGAGCGCCGACGTG
>JAVROG010000530.1:0-4333 GCA_032162865.1 Mycobacterium sp.
ACACGTCCTCGTCACGGTTGGCCGACAGGTAGTGCATCAGCACCCAGTCCCCGGCGGGGATGTGCTGCCCGCGGATCTCGACGTCTTTAGTGACGGTGCGGCGGAAGTGCATCACCGGGGTGGCCCAGCGGAGCAGTTCCTCGACGGCGAGCTTGACCGCGTCGGGGTCGCGGGCCAGCAGGGCCTGCTGTTCCGGATGCTGCGAGAGCGCCAAGATGCCGTGGCTGAGCGTGTTTCGGGTCGTCTCGTTGCCGGCAATGGCCAGCAGCAGGAAGAACTCGTTGAGCTGGTCGCGGTTGAGCTTTTCGCCGTCGACCTCGGCCGCCAGCAGCGCCGACAGGATGTCGTCGGTGAGGCCGTGTTTGCGCCGGTACCGGACTAATTCGTTGCAGTAGGAGAACATTTCGGCGGCGGCCTGCCCGAGGGCTTCGGGTGTTGGTGCGTAGTCGGGGTCCTCGATGCCCAGGGTTCCGATGGCGTTGCTCCAGCGGAACACCTCCATGCGATCTTCGGCGGGCACGCCCAGCACGTCGGCGATGACCTGCAGCGACATCTCCGCGGAAATATCGGGTACGGCGTCGAATTCGCCCTTCGCGGTGATGTCGGCGACGATGTTGCGGGCGACCTGGCGCATGTGCGGTTCCAGCCGCAGCACGTTGCGGGCGGTGAAGCCCTGATTGATCAGCTTGCGGTAGTGGACGTGTCGCGGCGGGTCGATGCCCGGCAGCATCGCGGAGGTAGGTCCCGCCTCGACCTCGACCAGCGTGTTGCCCCTGCTGCTGGTGAAGGTGTCGGTGTCGCGGCTGACGGTTCGGACATCGGCATGGCGGGTCAGCAGCCACGCCTTCGGCAGGCCGGACATCTGCACCGGGTGCACGGGGTTAGCCACCCGCAACCTTTTCAGTGCATCGAACGGTGTTCCCTCGACGAAGGTGTCGGGGTTCAGTACCGCGGCCGCATCGCGGTCGGCGGGGCTGTCCTGGTTCTCGACAACCAGTGACCCCAATTTTGGAACGGTCATCCCTCTCCGTCCGAGGCCTTGATACCGGCGATGATCACGTCCAGACCCGCGCGAAAACGCTTGGTGGATTGCCGCTTGCCGCGTGACTCCGCCAAGCCGACCGAGCCCAGCAGATAGGTGTATAGCACCGAGTGCGCGGCCGCGATAACGGCTTTGGCGAGCCCGGCTTCGGCCAGCAGCGAGCGGCTCAGCCGATCGAGACGACGGGCGCTTTCCCCGCCGCCGCTGGTCTGCAGGACGCCGGCCAACCCTGGCACATCGAGCATCATGTCGCGTGCCGAGCAGTAGAGTTCGGCGAGCCGGACGTCCCACGGGCCGGCCACCGGGACCGGGATGTCGGCCAGCACCGACTCGGCCAACAGATCGAGAGCGGCCTGCTTGCCACGAACGTGGTAGTAGACCGACGGCACCGCGGCGCCGAGTTCGCCCGCCAACTCCCGCATCGTCACCTGTTGCACACCCACGCGACGTGCCAGAGTGCGCAGCGCCGATACCACCTGGGCGCGGTCGAGTTCGCCGTACGCCCGCCGCACCGACGCGGTCATTCGAGCCTCGTTCGAATCAATTCGAGCACTGTTAGAATCTAGCCCGATGAACGCCCTGATCGCAAAGCTCGCCATCTCCACCCCGGTAGTGACGATGTTCCCCGGCGTCAGCGCGGACTGGGAGACCACCGCGTCGATCGAAGACATCGCGCGCATCGCCGAAACGGCCGACCGCCTCGGCTACCACCATTTGACCTGTAGCGAGCACGTCGCGCTGCCCACCGTCGAGCAGGCCCGACGCGGGACCCGTTATTGGGATCCGCTGGCGACGTTCGGCTACCTGGCCGCGCGAACCCAGCGAATCCGGTTGGCTACCAGCGTGTTAGTCCTCGGCTATCACCATCCACTCGAGATCGCCAAGCGTTACGGCACCCTGGATCAAGTCAGCAACGGCAGGCTCATTCTCGGTGTCGGTGTCGGCTCCCTCAAAGAGGAGTTCGACCTTATCGGCGCCCCGTTCGAGGACCGGGGACCGCGTGGCGACGACGCGCTGCGGGCACTGCGCGCGGCTCTATCGGTGAAGGAGCCCTCGTATCACGGCGAGTTTTACTCGTTCGGCGGGATGACCGTCGACCCGTGCGCCGTGCAGCAACCGGTGCCCATCTGGATCGGTGGCCGCACGCTGCGATCGCTGCGCCGCGCCGTCACATTGGCCGACGGCTGGACACCCTTCAGCGTGAAACTCGAACAAGCGCGAGACTGGTTGCACCGCTTCGAACTTCCGCCCGGATTCGAGGTCGTGCTTGGGCCCTCGGGCCGCCTGGATCCACTCAATGAACCGGAACGGGCGCGCCAGCTCCTCGCCGAGACCGTCGCGCACGGCGCCACCACCGTCAGCGTGAACTTCGTTCACTCTTCGCTTCAGCAGTACCTGGAAAGCCTGCAGGCGCTCGCCGAGCTGAATGTCTCGTGAACCCCCATGACTTGGTTCTGGTGGCTCAATTCGTGGCCGATCAGCACAAGTATGACCGTGAAAATGACGATGAATGCGATTGACAGGATGATGATTACGTAGCTGATGATCAATGCCGCGAGCGCCAGGCCACGTCCGCCTTCGCCGCTTCGTCTGATCTGCCAACGCGCGATGTGTCCGAAGACGATTCCCAGCGGTGGGAACAACAACGAACAAACAAGGGCGGCAACCGCCATCGAATTCGTGGTCTGGACCTGCGCTGGGGCCGGGCCGCTCGCCGGGCCGTACGGAATCGACGAATCGCCCCACCGGCGAACATACGGTGAGTGATTCGGATCATTCGGATACATCCGCACCTACCTGCCTAGAGATCACTCGCGGCCCACGTGCCTTGCGGGTATGGCGGAACTTGGCCGGCGAAGGCACCGTCGGTGAATGTGCAGAGCGTATCGGAAATGGTTCCCGCATTTGCCAGTACGGTTGGCTGACCGCCCGGCGTCACCCGTGCGACCACAGCCTGCCAGAAGTAACCGATCCCGCCGTGTTCGTACCAGACGAACCAGTCGCTGCCCCGGTTGCCGGCGCGGATGAGGCGCCGGAACGGCAGATTCGGGTCGTTGACCGCATCCGTCGCGTTGAAGGGCGCACCGATATCGGCGATCGGCGGGAGAAATGTGTGGAGCTCCGGCGGTAGTTGAGACAAACCCGTCGCCTCCTGGACGGGCGTGGCCAGCGCGCACTTGGTGTTGGGCACGGCGTTTGCCGGGATTGCCGTCACCAGAGCCGCGGCGGCGCCGAACGCCAGCAAGGTCGCCGAAGTCCCGGTGCCGACGTGCGCCACCCGATACCTGGTCTCCATATCGCTAGGCTAGCCGCAGAAAACAAGGAGGTGAACCGGTGAACGCACGCGACCAGGTGCTGATTACCGCCGCCGAGCTGAGCGCCCTCATCGAGGCCGGCGAAGCCGTGACCATCCTTGATGTGCGCTGGAAGCTAGACGCTCCCGATGGCCTTGCGGCCTACCGGGACGGCCACATACCCGGCGCGGTCTATGTGTCGCTGGACGACGAACTCAGCGACCACAGCGTCACCGGCCGGGGTCGCCACCCGCTGCCGTCGGGCAGCACGCTGCAGGAAGCCGCGAGGCGGTGGGGCATCCGCCAGGAGGGCCTTGTCGTGGCGTACGACGACTTCAATCGGATGGGGTCGGGACGGGCGTGGTGGGTGTTGACCGCCGCGGGGGTCACCAATGTACGCATCCTGGACGGCGGATTGGCTGCCTGGCGGGCATCCGGCGGCAGCTTGGAGACCGGCGCGGTTGAACCGCAGCCCGGGAATGTCACTGTGCTGCACGAAGATCTGTATGCCGGGGGCCTGCCGACGTTGACTGCAGAGCAGGCCGGTGCGGGCAGTGTGCCGCTGTTCGATGCACGGGCGCCGGAACGCTACCGCGGCGACCACGAGCCCGCCGACGCGCAAGCCGGCCACATTCCCGGCGCAAAGAACCTGCCGTTTGCAAAACTGTTGACCGGCGACGGCACATTCCTCGACGATGACGCGTTGACACGGGAGTTGTCTGACCGCGGCATCGAACGCGACGTCCCCGTCGGTGCGTATTGCGGCTCGGGCGTTAGCGCCACCGTCATCGTCGCCGCGCTCACCGCCGCCGGTCACGAGGTGGCGTTGTATCCCGGCTCGTGGTCGGAGTGGAGTTCTGATCCCACGCGATCCGTTGCCCGCGGGGACGAATAGTTACATGAGTAGTGATATCGCATGCGGTATCGCATTTGCGAAGTGACCAGTGCCGCCTCGAGCACGGATCGCCATGCCCGGCAGCACTTTTCACGCACCAGC
>JAVROG010000531.1:0-6478 GCA_032162865.1 Mycobacterium sp.
TGGGCGCTGACAAGGCCGTCCACCTCAAGGACGAGGGCCTGCATGGCTCGTGTGTAGTCCAAACCGCGTGGGCCCTGGCCCGCGCGCTGGGCGCCATCGAGGGCACCGAGCTGGTCATCGCCGGCAACGAGGCCACCGACGGTTCCGGCGGCGCCGTGCCGGCCATCATCGCCGAGTACCTGGGCCTGCCGCAGCTCACGCACGTGCGCAAGCTGTCAGTCGAGGACGGCAAGGTCACCGGCGAGCGGGAGACCGACGACGGTGTCTTCGCCCTCGAAGCGTCGCTGCCCGCGGTGGTGAGCGTCAACGAGAAGATCAACGAGCCGCGCTTCCCGTCGTTCAAGGGGATCATGGCCGCAAAGAAGAAGGAAGTCACCGTCCTGACCCTGGCCGAGATCGGCGTCGAGAACGACGAGGTAGGTCTGGAGAACGCAGGTTCGAAGGTGCTCGCGTCGACACCGAAGCCGCCGAAGACCGCGGGCGAGAAGGTCACCGACGAGGGCGAGGGCGGCAGCGACATCGCCAAGTACCTGGTCTCCCAGAAGATCATCTGAGCGAAACTCCCCGAGACGAGAGAGCGAATAACCCATGGCTGAAGTACTGGTGCTCGTTGAGCAAGCCGAAGGCACCCTGAAAAAAGTCAGTTCCGAACTGATCACCGCCGCGCGTGCATTGGGCGAGCCGGCTGCTGTCGTCATCGGTGGCCCAGGCACCGCCGAGCCACTGATCGACGGGCTGAAGTCCGCCGGCGCCGCCAAGATTTACGTCGCCGAGTCCGACATCGTCGACAACTACCTGATCACCCCGTATGTAGATGTGCTGGCCTCGCTGGCCGAGTCATCGGCTCCGGCAGCTGTGCTGCTGTCCTCCAACGCGGACGGCAAGGAGATCGCCGGCCGGCTCGCGGCCCGCATCGGGTCCGGTCTGCTGGTCGATGTGGTCGAGGTCAAGGAGGGCGGCAAGGGCATCCACAGCATCTTCGGTGGCGCGTTCACCGTCGAGTCGCAAGCCAACGGCGACACTCCGGTGATCACGGTTCGGGCTGGGGCAATCGATGCCGAACCGGCCGACGGCGCCGGTGAACAGGTCAACGTCGATGTGCCGGAACCCGCCGAGAATGCGACGAAGATCACCTCGCGCGAGCCCGCCGTGGCCGGCGACCGCCCGGAGTTGACCGAGGCGACCGTGGTGGTGTCCGGTGGACGCGGGGTGGGTAGCGCGGAGAAGTTCAGCGTGGTCGAGGAACTGGCCGACTCGCTGGGTGCCGCCGTCGGGGCGTCGCGCGCGGCGGTCGACTCCGGCTACTACCCGGGGCAGTTCCAGGTCGGCCAGACCGGCAAGACGGTATCGCCGCAGCTCTACATCGCGCTGGGCATCTCTGGGGCAATCCAGCACCGCGCCGGGATGCAGACCTCGAAGACAATCATCGCGGTCAATAAGGACGAGGAAGCGCCCATCTTCGAGATCGCCGACTACGGCGTGGTCGGAGACTTGTTCAAGGTCGCTCCGCAGCTCACCGACGCGGTCAAGGCCCGCAAGGGCTGACGTGCTGCAGCGAACGGCCCCGCAGGTTTGCCTGCGGGGCCGTTGCATTTTGGCGGCTTTCCGGCCACATATTGTCATCTGGCGTGCACCGACATGTCAGCGCACCGATGCCGATTAGCTGATCGGCTGCGTCACGTTGTTGGCATGAGCATCGCTTCTGTCCTCATACCCAGCGAGAAAAGACATGGCCCGGCGACGTCGTCGTCGTCCGTGGCGTCTGACGGACCGCACTACTCCTTACTGCTCTCCACCGATCCCAGCCTTATCGAGGCCGCCCAGCGCCTGCGTTATGACGTATTCAGCAACACACCGGGGTTTGCCCTGCCGGCAACCAGCGACGGCCGTGATGCCGACCGGTTCGATGAATTCTGCGACCACCTGCTGGTCCGTGACGACGACACGGGTGAGCTGGTGGGTTGCTACCGGATGTTGCCGCCGTCGGGTGCGATTGCCGCCGGAGGCCTTTACACCGCAACCGAATTCGACGTTCGCGCCTTCGACTCGTTGCGGCCGTCGCTGGTCGAGATGGGTCGTGCCGTAGTGCGCGACGGCCACCGCAACGGAGGGGTGGTGCTGCTGATGTGGGCGGGCATTCTGGCCTACCTGGATCGCTGCGACTACGACTACGTGACCGGCTGCGTCTCCGTGCCGATCGAGACCGAGGGCGAAGCTCCCGGCACTCAGATCCGTGGCGTCCGCGACTTTGTGCTCGAGCGGCACGCCGCACAGTACCGGGTGCGTCCCTACCGGCCCGTGCGCATCGGCGGCAAGCGCCTCGACGACATCGCCCCGCCGCGACCACCGACGATTCCACCGTTGATGCGCGGATACCTCAGGCTCGGTGCACGGGCCTGCGGTGAGCCCGCTCACGACCCGGACTTCGGTGTCGGGGATTTCTGTGTGCTGCTGGGTAAGAGTGACGCCAACACCCGCTATCTCAAACGCTTGCGGTCCGTTTCGGCCGCTTCCCACCTGGGAGGTGCCGTAGCGCGCGGAGCCGGACGGTGACCACTCCGCTCGCCCCGGCCGGGCACTCTTGGCTGCCCCGCGCATCGTGCGACACCAGTTGTGCGAGCGTCGGCGCGGTGACGTCGCATCCGGTCCTGGTGTGGCTGCGAGTCACATGCCGCATCACGCTGGTCCTGCTGCTGGCGCCGGGCCTACCGCTACTCGGGGTGCCCCTGCCCGGTAGCACCCACGTCCAACGCGCTTACTGCCGAATGGTGCTGCGCAGTCTCGGAGTCCGGATTGCGTTGTCGGGCAGCCCGATTCGTAATCTACGCGGTGTTCTCGTGGTGAGCAACCACATGTCCTGGCTGGACGTCTTCGCCATCGGTGCGGTGATGCCCGGATCGTTTGTTGCCCGTGCTGACATGTTCACCGGGCGCGCGTCCGGGATCCTGGCGCGCATTCTGAAAATCATCCCCATCGAGCGGACCAGTCTGCGGCGATTACCCGGAGTCGTGGACGCCGTCGCCCGGCGACTGCGCGCCGGTCAGACGGTGGTGGCTTTCCCGGAGGGCACCACGTGGTGCGGTCTGGCTTGTGGAAGCTTCTACCCGGCCATGTTTCAGGCCGCGATCGATGCCGCCCGCCCGGTGCAGCCGCTGCGGCTGACCTATCACCACGTCGACGGCAGCCTGTCGACCGCGCCGGCATTCGTCGGCGGGGATACCCTGCTCCGGTCGGTCTATCGGGTGGTGCGGGTGCGCCGTACGGTGGCCAGGCTGCGTGTTGAGTCCCTGCAGCTGCCCGGTACCAGTCGGCGAGCTCTGGCCAGCCGCTGCCAATCGGCCGTGCAGGTGGACGTGCCGGAATTGTTGCGGCGCCATCCCGGTCACGGTCACGCTCTGGTGGCCTGACCGCCCGGACAACCGGCCGCCGCATCTGGGTGGAGAATGGGCCTCAGCCGACTGCGGAGGCGATACCGGTGACTCGATGGCCACAGCCTGACACGCCTGGCCCCGGGCAGGAATCCGTATGGGACTATCCGCGCCCACCGCGGTTGGAAGACTTCACCGGCTCGATCGCCATCGAGCTGGGGGGTCAGATGATTGCCTCGACAACTCGTGCGTGGCGAGTCCTGGAGACCAGCCATCCGCCGACGTACTACCTGCCTCGCGATGCGTTCGGTGAGGACGTGCTGCGGCCGACTGCGGGTGCGTCCTGGTGCGAATGGAAAGGCCAGGCAAGCTACTTCGACCTGGTAACCGCAACACGCGAGGCGCCCCGTGCAGCCTGGACCTACGAACGGCCGGGTGGCGCGTTCGCGCCGATCGCTGATGCGGTGGCGGTGCTGGCCGCCGAGGTCGATCGCTGCATCGTCAACGGCGAGGAGGTGCTTCCGCAGCCCGGCGGGTTCTACGGCGGGTGGATCACCAGCTGGATTGTCGGACCGTTCAAAGGAATTCCGGGATCGATGGGTTGGTGACGGCGGATCGGGCAACTCTGCGTCGATGAACGGAAGGACCATGCTCAGTGTTCACCGGGTGATCGCCGCGCCGCCGGCAGCCGCGTGGCAGCTCCTGGTCGACCTCGAGGCCTGGCCGAAATGGGGACCGTCGATCGCCGCTGCCGAGCTTGACAAGAAATATTCGGAACTGGCTTTGCAGGCGACGGGCTATGTCCAGACGTCACTGCTGGTCAGGGTGCCGTTCGTGGTGACAGAGTTCGAACCTGGCAGATCGTGGGCCTGGAAAGTGGCGGGGATTCCGGCCACTTCGCACCGGGTCGACCCGGTCGACGGCGGTGCCCTTGTGACCTTCGGCGTGCCCTGGTGGGCGGCCGCGTACGTCACGGTGTGCGCAATCGCCTTACGCCGGATAGAGAACCTGCTGCTCGAACCGGCCTAAACAGTTATGGAGGACTTTGCGCAAGCCTGTGCTGCTGCGCCACCGCCTCGTCGAGATCCTTGAGGCGCCGCAGCCCGGCCAGCGGTTGAGCCATGCGTCGATTTCCCGCGAGCTGCTCGTGTTGCGGAACAGAAACCACCAGTACCCGCCGGCAAACGGGCAAGCATTCTCGCCGACCCGTTGGCTGGGTCGATACCGGCATGACCCGCAGTAGTCGGTCATCCGGTTGATGTAAGCCCCGCTGGCGGCGTACCTCCTCAGGCCGTTCCGGCCTGCATCGTCGCTGGACGGGTGCTGGATCGGTCCGTTCCTCCTCAGGCCGTTCCGGCCTGCATCGTCGCTGGACAGGTGCTGGATCGGTCCGTTCCTCCTCAGGCCGTTCCGGCCTGCATCGTCGCTGGACCGGCCGGTATCGTGGGGCGAGTCATGGTCTACCTCGATCACGCTGCCACCACCCCGATGCACCCCGCTGCCATCGAGGCGATGACGGCCGCGCTAGGCACGGTCGGCAACGCCTCGTCGCTGCACACCACCGGGCGTACGGCTCGTCGGCGTGTGGAGGAATCCCGCGAGCTGATTGCCGACAAGCTCGGCGCGCGTCCCTCCGAGGTCGTCTTCACCGCGGGCGGCACCGAGAGCGACAACCTGGCCGTCAAGGGGATCTACTGGGCCCGCCGCGACGCAGACCCGGGCCGCCGGCGCATCGTCACCACCGAGGTGGAACACCACGCGGTGCTGGACACGGTGCACTGGCTCGTCGAACACGAAGGCGCCGAGGTGACCTGGCTGCCCACTGCTGGCGACGGCTCGGTAGCGGCGGCCGCGCTGCGCGAAGTGCTGGAGAGTCACGACGACGTGGCGTTGGTATCGGTCATGTGGGCCAACAACGAGGTCGGCACGATAATGCCGACCGCCGAATTGGCAGCGGTCGCCACCGAGTTCGGTGTCCCGATGCACAGCGACGCCGTACAGGCGGTGGGCCAGTTGCCGGTTCACTTCGGATCAAGTGGACTAGCGGCAATGAGCGTGGCAGCGCACAAGTTCGGTGGGCCGCCCGGGGTTGGCGCGTTGTTGCTGCGTCGCGATGTCAGCTGTGTGCCGCTGTTGCACGGCGGTGGGCAAGAGCGCGACGTCCGTTCCGGAACACCGGACGTCGCCGGTGCCATCGGCATGGCCACGGCGGCTCAGATCGCGGTCGACGGGCTGGAAGTCAACAGCGCGCGGCTGCGGGTACTGCGCGACCGACTGGTCAAGGGTGTGCTCGCCGAAATCGACGACGTGCGCCTCAATGGTGCCGCCGATCCGTTACGGCTTCCGGGCAACGCGCACTTCACCTTCCGCGGCTGTGAAGGCGACGCGCTACTGATGCTGTTGGATGCCAACGAAATCGAGTGTTCCACTGGATCGGCCTGCACCGCAGGTGTCGCACAGCCGTCACATGTTCTGACTGCGATGGGCGCTGACTCGGCCAGTGCTCGCGGGTCGTTGCGGTTGTCATTGGGGCACAACAGTGTTGACGCCGATATCGATGCGGCGCTGGAGGTGCTGCCCGCGGCGGTGGCCCGGGCACGCCGCGCCACACTGGCCGCTGCGGGGCTGACGAAGTGAAGGTATTAGCCGCAATGAGCGGCGGTGTCGACTCGTCTGTCGCCGCCGCCCGAATGGTCGATGCCGGACATGACGTGGTCGGTGTCCACCTGGCGTTGTCGAGTGCACCCGGCACGCTGCGCACCGGCTCGCGGGGTTGCTGCTCCAAAGAAGACGCCTCAGATGCGCGTCGGGTGGCCGATGTACTCGGAATCCCGTTCTATGTCTGGGATTTTGCGGAAAAGTTCAAAGAAGACGTGATCGACGACTTTGTGTCGTCCTATGCGCGCGGGGAGACACCCAATCCGTGCGTGCGCTGCAACCAGCAGATCAAGTTCTCGGCCCTGTCGGCGCGCGCGCTGGCGTTGGGTTTCGACACGGTCGTCACCGGGCACTACGCGCGACTATCAGACGGACAGCTACGCCGCGCCGTTGACCGGGATAAGGACCAGTCCTACGTACTGGCCGTGCTGACCGCACGGCAACTGCGCCAC